>CAVSGB010000220.1:0-6865 GCA_963726845.1 uncultured Bacteroidota bacterium
GAAGCTTTAAATACTTCTGCATCTTTGATGATGCCTCTGCTGCCAGACTAAGCCAATTAGTCCTTTGTCGGCAATAGGTACGCAATTGCTCTGTGGTCTCATCTGGTAAAAAACTACTGGTAAGCAATCCCAAAGCATGAAGCTTTTGTATCCATCGGCTGTCTTTTACATCGGTCTTCTTGCCTTTTGCATTTTTTGTAAACTTTCCATTGGCCAATACCAAATCAAATCCATGTTTTGATAACTCAACATATAAGTTCTGCCAATAAGAACCCGTACTTTCCATAGCTACCGAAGTAATCCCATTTTCTTTGAGCCATAAGCAAATCTCTGTTAAATCATCTGCATAAACACCAAACTCCCTAACATCTCTTAACTCCTGACCAATTGCAACAAAATGTGAGCGACTACCAATATCAATCCCTGCACAACGAGGGTTGATAACATCTAATTCCATTTTTTCTGCCATAAACCTCCTTTTTAAATTTAAAAAACCTTATGGAAGTGTAGTATTGAATCAAAAATATCTTGAACGGACTTATCTTGTAGATAGTACCACTGAATTAATCAAATCATAACAAACCGAATGGCTATTATGAATACACTTCAATCAGAATGGCGCCCGAGTTTATCTCAATCTATCGAGATAACACCAGTTAATCAATCGGCCTTACATAAGGTCTCAAGCAAAAGTAGCAGAATATTCGCATGCGGGTTCGTTAGCTTAAGAATTTAACGGAAATTTTTTCGTGGGGGGAATGGCGTACAACGGTTGGCGGTATGAAACGTTGGGGTTTTCGTGGACACGAACCTATCAAACGATAAGAACCTTGCCAGCGAGCAATGCGCTTGGCATACCACTAAACCCCCAATGTTTTATGACCGCATGTTGGCGGCTGGTGGTGTGTCCTGCGATGAAGCTAAAAACTGGGATCATTCTAAATGATACAACTATCAAGTTGACAAAATATAAGCGATCTAGTGCTAAGAATTATATTGATTCAGAAGAAGTTTTTAATTTTAAATATCTAAAAATAAAACCTGATAGTACAAATAATTATATTAAATAAAACTACCGCCAACAGCGGCTCACAGCCAATGCGGGGTTCAGAAGGTTATCAGAGTTTGTGCCTCGCACAAGCGTTTTTGTCGGGGGACAAAAACGCTCCCGTAATCCCGCACTGTAAGTAGCCGAAAACGTTCACCTGCAATCCCCAAAAGATTTGATAAAAATTTAATAAATTTACTTTAAAAAAATGAAAATAAAATTAACCATACTAATCGTATTTGTATTTTCCTTAATAACAAATGCACAAAAATGGACGAGCTATAATACTGCCAATACTTCGAAACAATTATGCAATAATAATGTTAATGCTATTGCTTTTGATCTTGATGGATCGCAATGGTTTGGAACAACTGACGGTGTGTCGAAATTTGATGGTACGAATTGGTACACATATACTTCAAATAATGGATTAATTAATGATTCCGTAAATGCTATTGCTATAGATGCACGAGATAATAAATGGTTTGGAACATGGGGAGGGGGTGTATCAAAATTTGATGGCGTGAATTGGACTACTTACAATATAACAAATGGTTTGGCTAGCAATTTCATATATTCCATTTCATTTGATTCAAATGGATAGTCTGGGCGATCTATAATATGAATCATACTATAATTTTAATTTTAATTCAGTTGCAATAGATTTCCAACGCAATAAATGGTTTGGGACTAATGGGGGTATATGGAAATTTGGCCGTAAAAATTGGATTAACTATACTATAAATAATGGATTAGTTAATGATTCAGTAAATGTAATTGCAATAGATTCCCAAGGTAATAAATGGTTTGGAACTAATAGTGGTGTATCGAAATTTGACGGAGTGAATTGGAACTCATATACAATAGCTAACGGATTGGCTGATAATTTGGTTTATTCAATTGCAATAGATAACAAGGATAATAAATGGTTTGGAACTAATAAAGGAGTTTCAAAATTTGATAATGTGAATTGGAACACCTATACTATAGCCGATGGTTTAGCTGATAAAGGGATAGCGCCAGCATTTTCTACAAAATCCACGCTAAGGTATAAAATTAGCTTCAAAAGCATCTAAAATACTACTGATTGTTATTTCTATATTATTCACAAATAGTATACTTTATGTGTCCGGCATTTTTAGTGTCACAAAAATTTGTATTTTTACTTTTGTGACATCACAAAATAAAATATGGCATTTTGTGTCATTTAATCTTTAGAAAGAACCATCATTAAACATTATCGACTCATGTCTAAAATTGCATATATAAGGGTATCAGCTATAGATCAAAATACTGACAGCAAAAGATAGCTTTATCAGAATTTAACATTGATAAATATTTCATAGAGAAAGTGTCAGGAAAAACCACAAATCGGACACAACTTAAAAACATGCTTGAGTATATGCGGGAAGGGGATACCATTTATATTGAAAGTATTTCACGATTGGCCCATAGTACAAAAAACCTGCTGCATTTGGTGCAACAGATGCAGGATAAATCAATTGATCTTGTATCCTTGAAAGAAAACATCGATACAACCACTCCCCAGGGAAGATTTGTTTTAACAATTTTTGGTGCTCTTTCTGAACTAGAAAGAGAAAACACCTTGCAAAGACAGAAAGAGGGTATTGAAGCAGCTAAAATTAACGGTGTCAAATTTGGAAGGCCGTTAATTGATAAACCTAAAAACTGGGATAAAATTGCCGATCTCTGGTTGAAGAACGAAATACCTGCAACAGAAGCAATGCATAAATTAAAAATGAACCGGGGAACTTTTTATCGAAGAGTGAAAAACCTTAAAAATCAATAAATGTGTTATAAGAATGGCATATCCAAAAATAATATTGACAGATGAACAGAGGCGTGAATTTACGCAGATACCACAAAATATCAGCAACTGGGAGATTGTTAAATATTATACATTTTCTGATCGTGACATAGAGATCATTAACCGACATCGACGGGAATATAATCGGTTTGGATTTGCTCTTCAGTTTTGCTGTTTACGCAATCCAGGTTGGTCGTTAGTTAACACTGAAGATATTCCCAATTCTGTTTTATCCTATATCGCCGAACAAATTCAAGTTGATCCGAAAGAATTAGAACAATATGCACAACGAGAAAACACAAGGTCTGAGCATCTTCAAGAATTACGGGAAATTTTTGGATTCAGAAATTACCATGAAACGGATTATAATTTTCTTCTGCAATACCTTTTACCCTTTGCTTTGGAAAATGATAATGTAACCAGGTTAATGAAGCTTGTTATTGAAGAGTTAAAAAGACAATTGGTTATTCTTCCAGGTATCACTATTCTAGAAAGAATAGTCAATGAAGTAAGCCAGACGGCAGATGAACAAATAATCAGGACCATCAATAATTCCATTTCAAGTAGGCAAAAGCTCAAATTAGATGAATTAATAGAATCTCCGGATGAAACAACTCTAACAACCTTAGGCTATTTGAAAGAAAACCCGGGACAAGCATCCCCAAAGGCCTTCACACATGTCATTGATAGACTTGAAGTAATACGATTATTGAATCTTAAAATAAACATTGAGGATATTCATCCAAATCGGATTAGACAATTATCCAGATTGGGTTCCAAGCATGAACCGTATGCCTTCCGTCGTTTTGAAGATAATAAACGACATGCTATGCTTGCCCTCTATCTTTATAATTTGAGTCAAAGCTTAATAGATCGTGGCATTGAAATTCACGATAAGCTAATAAATGATATGCTTTCAGACGGGCGTAAACAGCAAGACGAAATACAAAAAGACAACGGTAAGTCATTGAATGAAAAAGTTATTCAGTTTATTAATATTGGAGCTGCACTGATTAGGGCAAAAAATGAAAAACTTGATCCTTTTATGACAATCGAATCTGTTATGCCATGGGAAAAAATAGTCGAATCCGTTGAAGAGGCAAAAAAGCTCACCAGGCCTGATAATTATGACTATTTGGACTTAATTGATAAAAAATATAACCACCTGCGGAAATATTCTCCATCATTAGTAAAATTCCTTCAATTCAGCTCGACCAATAAATCGATGGAGCCTCTAATAGGAGCTGTAAAGGTTCTACATGAAATGAATGAAACAAACAAAAAGAAAGTACCTGATAATGCCCCATTATCATTTATTCCTAAAAGATGGAACAAATATGTATTCGATCCGGATGGTTCCATTAACAGACATTATTATGAAATGGTCACACTTACAGAATTGAAAAACAGAATCCGTTCTGGTGACATCGCAGTCAATGGTAGCCATAATTATAAGAACTTTGATGATTATCTGGTCCATCAAAACATATGGGATGATAATAAAACAGTTATATCAAAACTGGCTGTAAGCCTATCCTTTGAGGAATATATTCGCGAAAGGGAAGAGTCCTTAAATAAACGGCTTCAATTTGTTTCTAAAAATCGTAACAAGCTAGAAGGGATAACTTTTGATAAAAATCAAATACATGTCGAAAAACTTGAGAAAGATACTCCTGAAGAGGCAAAAGCATTAAGTGAGAGTTTATATAAATTGCTTCCAAGGATTAAGCTTCCTGACCTTTTAATTGAGGTTGCAAATTGGACAAATTTTGATAAAAACTTTATTCATGCATCCACCGGAAAAACTGCCAAGGATGATGAAAAAGCCATTCTCATGGCAGCATTAATGGCAATGGGAACAAATATCGGTTTGGTTAAAATGGCAGATTCTACTCCAGGAGTAACTTACCGACAATTGTCCAATACGGCACAGTGGCGTATATACGACGAGGCAATAAATCGGGCACAGGCTTCTCTTGTAAACTTTCAGCACAAACAATTTCTATCTTCATATTGGGGGGATGGCTCTACTTCGTCAAGTGATGGAATTAGGGTACAAGTGGGAGCTTCTTCTCATGATGCCGAACACAATCCTCATTATGGGGCAGAGAGAGGAAAAACAATATATCTTTTCACCAGTGATCAATATTCATCCTTCTATACCAAAGTTATCAATACCAATGTCAGGGATGCCGTGCATGTGATTGATGGATTATTATATCACGAATCGGAACTATTAATTAATGAACATTATACAGATACTGCTGGATATACAGATCAGATATTTGGGCTGAGCCATTTATTGGGCTTCCGTTTTGCACCAAGAATAAGGGATATTTCAGAACTGAAACTTTATTCTTTCCCTTCATCATCAGATTATTCTGAAATTGAAGAAATAATTCAAGGTAAGATTAACAAGAAAATTATGCGTGATAATTATGATGATGTATTACGACTTGCTCATTCAATTCAACAAGGAAAAGTATCTGGTTCACTGATGATGTCAAAGCTTGGATCATATTCAAGGCAGAATGCATTGGCAACCGCTCTTCGAGAAATGGGGCGTATAGAAAAAACAATATTTATACTTGACTATATAACAGACAGAACTTTTCGCAGACGAATCCAGAGAGGGTTAAATAAGGGGGAAGCAATAAATGCCCTGGCACGGGCAATATTCTTCGGAAAGTTGGGAGAAATACGAGAGCGTGAACTACAAGATCAATTGCAACGGGCTAGTGCTTTAAGCCTCATTATAAATGCCATTATTGTTTGGAATACTGTATACTTAAAAAAAGCTGTAGATTATTTAAAGGCAGAAGGAAGTGTTAATGATGATTTATTGGAACACATTGCCCCTCATGGTTGGGAGCACATTAACTTTTTAGGGGATTATAATTTTAATGTTAAAAATACAACGGATATAGATAATCTGAGACCTTTAAATATTAATCTTTAATACATTTGTCTTAGCGTGGTGGAAAAGTCAGATTTTGAGCTAATTTGTTCCTTAGCGTGGATTTTGTAGAAAATGCTGGCGACACCCCTAAAAGGGGTCTCTAAATTTGAAGAAGGAATTACTGGTATAGTTAACCCGTTATCAGAAAATCAAACCGGAAATTGTTTATTCATTTTTCCCAATCCATCAATAAAACAAACGGCAATATTGTTTCCTAATAAGGGTACATATGCTTTATATATTACCAACATGATGGGCAAAACTCTGAAACAATTTTTTGTATCCGGTGAGAAAACTATTATACAAACTGAGAATATGGAGTCGGGTATTTATTTGATATCATTGAAAGGTCTTTCCAGTAGCATTATGTTTCATGGTAAACTTATAATCAAAAAATAATCGTATTGTAATTAAATAAATGCAGGTAACATCGGCTCACCAAACCATGCGGGTTTTAGAAGGTTTGTAAGCGCAGTGGCACGCGCGCGGCGGCAGTGCCGACGGACAAGGACGCGCCCCGCAATCCCGCACTGTAAGTAGCCGAAAACGTTCACCGTCAATTAAGACCAAATTCGACAAGGTATATAAAGTCTCAGTCAGACAGTCAATTTGATTTGGATTTCAAAGTTTGATTTGCGATTTGTTTTGATTTGTGATTTGATTTTGGATTTTGCTTTTTGACTGTCTTTCTGTGACTTTTAAATATTTGTGGACTGATTTTAATTTGACAACTACAGTTGAGATTTTATAATTGCTTTTCAATTTATAAATTCAAATAAGCCTACATCCAATATGATTATTGAGTTTGACTATTATAACCGAGTTTGATTATAACTACTCTTGGTTTATGTATTGATGATTGGATAATGATTAAGGATTTTATTTTGGATTAATTTTCGTTTTATTTGTAGATTAATTCAATTTGATTTAGGATTTTTTATCGCTAATTATTAAATTTTAATAAAATATCAATACTTATGTTTATTGACTTGCAATAGAATTTAATTTCGATTGTCAAATGATTTTAATA
>CAVSGB010000221.1:0-5264 GCA_963726845.1 uncultured Bacteroidota bacterium
TTAATTTTTAAATTTAAATGATATGAAAAAGAGAAACAGAATTTGGATTTTCCCTTTTATAGTCATGGGGGTTTTATTAGTGACAATAAGTAGTTGCAAAAAAGATGACAACAAAACCACTTCGTCTACAACCGTAACCGACTACGATGGCAACGTTTACCACACCGTAACCATAGGCACGCAAACATGGATGGTGGAGAACCTGCGCACCACCAAGTATAACGATAATACAGTCATACCCAACGTAACCGATGCCACGGCATGGGGCAATTTAACAACACCCGGAGTATGCACTTACAAAAACACAAGCAATACCGACACCATAAACACCTATGGCCGTTTGTACAACTGGTACACGGTAAACACGGGCAAGCTGGCCCCACCGGCTGGCATGTGCCTACCGATGCCGAATGGACAACCCTTGAAAATTATCTGATTGCCAATGGCTATAATTACGATGGTACAACAACAGGCAACAAATATGCAAAGGCTTTGGCCTCCGCCACGGGTTGGAATTATTATTCTGGCACTGGCACAGTTGGCAATACCGACTACCCTGCCAAACGCAATGCCACTGGTTTTACAGCCCTTCCGGGTGGTTTCCGTGGCTTCGATAATGGGGCATTCAGCGGTGTTGGCAGCAACGGCGGCTGGTGGAGTTCGTCAGGGGGCAGTACCTATAACGCCTGGTCCGGAGCCTGGACGACAGCAACAGCAGTGTTAGCAGAGGCGGCATCGATGGGAGTTGCGGCTTTTCAGTTCGTTGTGTTAGGGATTTATAGACTATTTGTCTATTTTACTATTTGATTAATTTACCGCAAAGCGGTCGATTTTTTTTTGATACTATGGCTACTTATGACGAACTACCCGTGTATAAAGCAACGTATGACTTGTTGCTTGAAATGTTTCGATTTACGAAAGATTTTAACAAGGAATATAAATATACGGTTGGTGAGTGTTTAAAGAAAGAAACCGTTGAGCTGATAACGCTAATTTATAGGGCAAATAGCCGTGCCGATAAACATGCAACACTTCAAACAGCCCGCGAGCATATTGAAGTAATTCGCTTATTGGTGCGCCTGATGAAAGATATGCAACAGATAAACCTAAAGCGGTTTGTAGAGGTAAATAAACAAATAGAAAATGTATCGAAACAACTTACAGGATGGCAAAAAAACCAAAAATAATGTTTTCCGCCAGAGTCCCGAAGGCCATAGCCTTCGGGAGCGAGCAATTTTAAATCCGGTAGCCCGCTGGCATAGTAAATACCTGCCATAACCAAAACAGGTCAATGTTAGCTATAACAGATTGCATGGGCTGCAAATGCCCATGCAACAAACAAAGTGGTTACTTTTACAGCCCTTCCGGGTGGCAACCGTAACAACAATGGAACATTCAACAACATTGGCAACAACGGCAACTGGTGGAGTTCGTCAGAGAACAATACCAATAACGCCTGGAACCGGAACCTGAACTACAACAACAGCAATGTAAACAGAAACAACAACAATAAGAGTTGCAGCTTTTCAGTTCGTTGTGTTAGGGACTTAAAGGAAAACATGCCCATGCAGTGCGCAAACCTGCATGGGCTTTTATTACAGCAATAATGCAGCAATTAAGATTATTCGAAACAGTTGATAAAGATAAAATTACCCTCGATTTGTTCCAGGCATATTTCGATGCCCGCAAAAACAAACGCAATACCATCAATGCACTTGCCTTTGAAAAGCATTTCGAAGCCAATTTATTTGAACTTTGCGAAGAGATTATAAATAAACAATACCAACCGAAGCCAAGCATTTGTTTTGTTGTTGATAAGCCTGTTAAACGTGAGATTTTTGCTGCCGACTTTCGCGACAGGGTGGTACATCATTTTATATACAATTACATATCGCCTGTTTTCGAAAAAACGTTCGTTAACGATAGTTACAGTTGTCGCGTTGGCAAAGGCACGCATTACGGTATTAAAAGGGTTGGCCATTTTATCCGTTCCTGTTCGAAAAATTACACAATCGATTGCTATGTACTAAAGCTCGATATAAAAGGTTACTTTATGGCTATGGACAAAACATTGCTTTACAATAAAGTAAAAGACGAGCTTGTAAAACAAAAACTCAAGTTGCCGTTCGACTTGCCGCTGGTGCTTTACCTAATTGAGAAAACCATTTTCAACGACCCACGGACAAACTGCAAAATAAAAGGGAATAAGTCGGACTGGCATGGTTTGCCCGAAACAAAAAGCCTTTTCCATGCCAGCCAAAACTGCGGGTTGCCAATTGGCAACCTCACTTCACAGTTATTTGGCAATATTTACATGAATGCTTTTGACCACTGGGTAAAGCGTGAACTTGGCATAAAATACTATGGCCGCTATGTCGATAATTTTGTATTGGTGCATAATGATAAAGAAAATTTAAAGTCGCTTATACCCTAATTTTCGATTATTTGTTATCAACTGTAAAGCTCACACTTCATCCAAATAAAATTCATCTGCAACATTATAACAAAGGTGATAAGTACTTAGGTGTAGTAATAAAGCCATATAGGACATATATTGCCAACCGCACCAAAGGCAATTTTTATATAGCCATAGAAAAGCAAAATTTAATTGCAAGAGACCATAAACCCGACAAAGCAGAACAAGCAGCATTTTTGAGCAGTATTAATTCGTATTTGGGCATAATGAAACATTACCAAACTTACAAACTCCGCAAACAAATGATTATAAAAAATCTGAGTGGTTGGTGGTTAAATTATGTACATTTGTCAGGTGGGTTAAGTAAATTTATTATGAAACAAAAACCAACGAAACGCTAACAACGGCTCATAAAACATTGGGGTTTAAGTGGTTTGCCTACCTTTCAGCCCGCATACAAGGTTTGCAATGGTGGCTAAGTTAGCAATCACGAAGTCCCCAACGATTTTATAGCCGCGGGCGTTAGTGGCAATTATTAAAAACAAAAAACATATGAAAAAATTATTTTTTAGTATTTTAGTTTTAGTTTCAATTTTAGGAAAATCGCAAGATTTGATTATTTTTAGAAATGGTGAAAAAGTAAATTGTAAGATAACTAAAATTGATAGTTTAAATGTTTATTATAATTTTCAGAAAGGAGAAAGGAATATAGCAAGTTTCGTTGGTAAGGATGAAATTCGGAGTTATCAATTATATAGCAAGGAAGATTCTTTAAGTAGTCATAAAGATTCAATTAAGTCTATTCAAAATAAGCAAGTAATAATTGATACATCCGTTTATGTTAAACCTTCATATCATTGGATAAACTTGATAACTTATTCTCAAAAATACGGTGTGCATGCCAACGGTTGGTCATTACAATATTATGGATATGTTTTAAAGGATAATTCAAATTGGATAATTCCCTGTTTGATCGGATTAGAGAATTTTACAATTAATACCGATTATTTTAGTAAGTCTAATTATCAATCAGCAAGCATTAATTATTGGATGGCAGGTGTTAGCCCGTTTAGGAGATTAAACAATTATTTATACATAAATTTAGGTTTGCAGATACTTATTGGCTCAGAGCAATTGAAGGATTTTAGCGGTAATGAAACTACTAATACAATATTTGGAGTAGCCCCATCAGAGGGAATTTATTTTATTCCAAAATCAAAATTTGGACTTACTCTTGGGTTGGGTTTATATGAAAAGTTATTGACTTCTGAAGTTTATCAAAATGATGTGGGATTTAAATTTGAAATAGGTATAAAATTTTAATAAAACAAATATTTCGTATAACTTAAAATTAATAACATTATGAAAAAGCTTTTATTTTTATTACCAGTATTTTTATTTGGTTGTACAGTTTATCAAAAAATCTCCTATCAAACGAACGATTTGTCTGTATTACAAACCGTCAAAACTATTCCGATAATGGTAGAGGTTAGGATATTAGCTGACAATAGGGCACAGATAGGTGACAATAAAGTATTATTCACTGCACCGCAAAAAACAGAATTAGAAGGTAAGTCGGTATGTATAAATTCAGAACAGCATTATAAAAAAGATTCAGTTGTAAGTCAAATAACAAGAATGATGGTTGACCATTTCAACAAAGCAAGATTGTTTAAATTGACATTTTACAATCAAAGCAATTATGGCAACTATTATTTAACAGGGACATTAAATAGTTTTTTTGGCGAACAAGAATTTTCTTCAGGCGCTTTAGTTGGTGCACAATTTGGATTGATTGGAGCATTAGCAACTGCTGGTATTAAAACTCCTGGGAAAGTCACAATAGAGATAGCAGATTTAAAGCTGTACAAAAAAGATGGAATACTTGTAAAAGATTTAGGAAATTTTTACAAAGAATACAAAGAAGATTACAAAGCGGATGGATACTGCTGGTGCATGTATTGGAATATAAATGAAAAATTGAAGGATTTTAATTCACATCTTGCAGAGAAAATAAGAACAGATTTAGCAGATATAAAATTTGAATAAGTCGAGTAGGTAAAGGGGAGTTTCACCCCTAAACCTCTCACGGAACCGTGCTTGATAGTCTCCCATCACACGGCTCTTCGAACTCACGTCCCGCATTTTAGCGGGAACAGGCTGAAACAAACTCATCCCCCGATTAATCGAAGTTGGTAAAATTGCCTTGAGTCCGTTAACCCCTTCGCTCATCCCTGCTTTCACAGGGCTTAATCTGGCACAAATCGCTACTACGGGTTAATCCGCCCCTACTCCGTCGTATCGATACTCTTTGCCTTGCCTTACAGGTTTTCGGCATTCTCTCTTTACACCAACGGGTAGGTTCTCCTGTTCCTTAGATGAGCCTAGGTAAAGCTCCTGCCGTCTTTATGCCGGATTCCGGGACAACCAATAAACTGGTAATCTTTGTCCTTATCCCATGTGACCGTCACACACATGGTTTTCAGAATCGTAAAAGTTAGTTTCGACATGTCATCGAACGGTTTACTTTCGTTCAGCTTCTTTACCCATTCCTGACAGATTTCCCACCGAAATGGGTTTTCTGCCTTTTAACCCATGCCGTTCAGTACCTACCCCTTGAAAGGGAAGCACCGCAGGGCGGATTGGAAACACCTCCAGCAAGGCGTATCCGAGAGACCACCCATCTATAAAGGGAATGTATAGAATTTGTTTGTGAGACCTCCGGATTTCTTTTCCGGCTCGTTTCTTAATCCAAAACACTATAAATAGATGCCTCTCATCTCATCTAAAGTTAAGATGAATCAATTTCAAAGAACTTTCTTCCTGATTATCAGGAAGATTTCTATAT
>CAVSGB010000222.1:0-4376 GCA_963726845.1 uncultured Bacteroidota bacterium
CTATTATTTCTTTTTAACAGTTTTAAATGGAATTCCAAATTCTCTTAACAAAGCAAGGCCTTCTTCATCGCTTTTAGCTGTTGTTATAAAACTAATCTCAAGACCCATTATTTTAGTTAACTTATCAATGTCAATTTCAGGAAAAATAATTTGCTCTGTCAAACCCAATGTGTAATTTCCACGACCATCGAATTTGGCATTTACACCTTTAAAATCGCGAAGACGGGGCAGAGCAACAGATATTAGTCTTTCAAGAAATTCGTACATACGGTCCTGGCGTAAGGTAACTTTTACGCCAATTGGCATCTTGGTTCTTAACTTGAAGTTCGAAATGTCTTTCTTGGCAAATGTCTGAACTGACTTCTGACCACTAATATTTGACAATTCATTTTGTGCAACTTCAATCAGTTTCTTGTCAGCAACAGCAGCACCAACACCTTGATTTAGTACAATTTTTTCCAATTTAGGAACCTGCATAACAGAAGTATAATTGAATTCTTTTTTTAAGGAAGAAACAATTTCTTCTTTATACTTACGCTTGAGATTCGGTATGTAGTTCATTATTTAATCTCCTCTCCTGATTTTTTAGCGTATCTCACTAATTTATTTTCTTCATTCAACCTGCGTCCAATTCTGGTAGTTTCGCCGGTTTTTGGATCAACAACCATAAGGTTTGAAATATGAACAGGCGCTTCCTTTTTAACGATTCCACCCTGCGGGCTTTTTGCATTTGGCTTGGTATGTTTGGATACCATATTAATGCCTTCAACAATAGCTTTGTTTTTATTTCGTAAAATTTCGAGCACCCTTCCCTGCTGGCCTTTATCGTCGCCAGCATTTATTTTTACGGTGTCCCCTTTTTTTATGTGCAACTTAGTCTGCATTGAACTGATAATTTTTATTTAAAGTACTTCAGGTGCTAAAGAAACAATTTTCATATAGCTGTCGCGCAACTCACGGGCAACCGGCCCAAATATACGTGTACCGCGGATTTCATCGGCATTGTTTAACAAAACAACTGCATTGTCATCGAACCTGATATATGAACCATCCGGACGCTTGATTTCTTTTTTTGTTCTAACAATAACTGCTTTGCTAACAATTCCTTTTTTCACTTCTCCGGTAGATATTGCGCTTTTTACTGATACTACAATCTTGTCACCAACGCTTGCATAGCGTCTGCGGGTACCTCCAAGTACACGGATGCAAAGAACTTCTTTGGCACCGCTGTTATCAGCAACAGTTAATCTTGATTCCTGTTGTATCATGACTATTTAACTTTCTCTAAAATTTCAACTAATCTCCATCTTTTCGACTTAGACAATGGTTTTGTTTCCATTATCTTTACTTTATCACCTATACTACAGGAATTTTGATCATCCTGGGCATAAAGCTTAGATGTTTTATTAACAAATTTTCCATATATAGGATGTTTCATTTTGCGCTTTACTGTAACTACGATAGTTTTTTCCATCTTGTTGCTTACAACAACACCTACACGTTCTTTACGTAAGTTTCTTTCCATCGCTTTTTTATTTCGTATTGGCTGATAATTGTCTTTTACGCAATTCTGTTTTCATTCGGGCTACATCCCTGCGTATTACTTTTAATTTCTGAGGATTGTCAAGTGGCGATACAGCGTGGTTCATGCTAAGTTTTGCCAGCATTGTACTTTCTGCATCTACTCTTTCTTCAATCTCTTTAGTCGTGAATTCCCTGATCTCCGCTATTTTCATTTTCTATCAGATTGTTTCAGAATAATCTCTTCTTACAAGAAACTTTGTTGTTACCGGAAGTTTTTGTGCACCTAATCTTAAAGCTTCTTTAGCAACATCGAAAGGTACGCCATCAACTTCAATTAATATCCGGCCAGGAGTAATTGGGGCCACGAATCCTTCAGGAGCGCCTTTCCCCTTACCCATGCGGACTTCAGCAGGTTTCTTGGTAATAGGTTTATCCGGGAAAATACGTATCCAAACTTGTCCTTCACGTTTCATGTGCCTGCTAACTGCCTGACGGGCTGCTTCGAGCTGACGACCAGTAATCCATGCACTTTGTTCAGCTTTTATTGCAAACGATCCGAAAGCAATGGTAGCACCACGCTGGGCAACTCCTTTCATCCGGCCTTTTTGCTGTCTCCTGTATTTAGTCTTTTTCGGTTGTAACATTGTCGAAATATTGTTATGCTATTTCCGTTATTTTCTTCTTCTTCCTTTAAAATCTCCCCTGCTACCTTCTTTTTGAGGTTTCTGGTTCTTTAATCCAATATTTGGTGCCAGGTCGCGCTTGCCAAAAATTTCTCCATTACAAATCCAGACTTTTACACCAAGGCAACCAACTTTTGTATGTGCTTCACCAAGGGCATAATCAATATCTGCACGAAATGTATGCAGCGGAATACGGCCTTCTTTCAACATTTCAGTCCTTGCCATTTCTGCCCCGCCCAAACGACCTGATATCATAACTTTAATACCTTCTGCACCCATTCTCATCGTTGATGCAATTGCCATTTTTATGGCACGGCGATATGATATTTTTCCTTCTACCTGACGTGCTATATTGTTCGCTACGATATTTGCATCAAGCTCGGGACGCTTAACTTCAAAAATATTTATCTGAACTTCTTTATTAGTAATTTTCTTTAATTCTTCTTTCAATTTGTCAACTTCCTGACCACCTTTTCCAATAATAATCCCTGGCCTGGCTGTATTAACAGTAACTGTAATAAGTTTCAAAGTACGTTCGATAATTATCTTCGAAAGGCTGGCTTTTGCAAGACGGGCATTTAAATATTCCCTGATTTTTGCGTCTTCAACCAGTTTGCCGGAGTAAACCCTTCCACCGTACCAATTAGAATCCCAACCTTTAATAATTCCAAGCCTATTGGCTATCGGATTAACTTTTTGTCCCATTTATTTAATTAGTTTGACTTTCTTTATTAACAGACTCGACAACCAAAGTAACATGATTAGATCTTTTCCTGATCCTGTATCCCCTGCCCTGAGGGGCTGGACGAAGCCTTTTCAGTTGACGCCCCGGATCAACAAATACATGTCTGACTACTAAATGCGAATCTTCAAGACGTACTCCTTCGTTTTTGGCTTGCCAATTTGCAATTGCCGAAGTTAAAAGCTTTTCGACCCTGCGGGAAACTTCTTTCTGAGAAAATTTCAAAATATCAAGAGCTTTATTAACTTCTACACCACGTATTAAATCTACTACAAGCCTCATTTTACGTGGCGAAGTAGGGCAATTCTTCAATATTGCCATAGTTTTTTTCTTCTTTGCCTCTTTAAGCTGATCCGCCATATTTCTTTTACGTGCGCCCATTTCAGTATTCTGAGTATGTTTTATTTACAATTTTATATTTAATCTTTTCTGTTACCACTATGGCCACGGAATGTACGTGTTGGCGAAAATTCGCCAAGCTTGTGCCCTACCATATTTTCGGTGATGTATACAGGAATAAACTTGTTGCCATTATGAACGGCTATTGTATGCCCTACAAAATCAGGTGGTATAACTGAAGCTCTGGCCCAGGTTTTAACAACTGATTTTTTACCGGATTGGTTCAATGCAGAAACCTTTTTTTCTAACTTGAAGTTGATATATGGTCCCTTTTTAAGTGAACGGCTCATAGTGTACTATGTAATTTGAATATTACTTACTTCTCTTTTCAACAATATATTTATTCGAGTCTTTATTTTTCCTGCGTGTTTTGTAACCTTTTGCAGGAATACCTTTCCGTGAACGCGGGTGACCTCCGGATGCGCGACCTTCGCCACCACCCATTGGGTGATCGACCGGGTTCATAGCAACGCCACGGTTTCTTGGCCTGCGGCCTAACCAACGCATACGGCCAGCTTTTCCTTTCTTCTCGTTGGAATTATCACTATTTGAAAGTCCGCCAATTGTAGCACGACATGTAACGAGAACCATACGCATTTCACCAGAAGGTAATTTGATAATTGCAAATTTACCATCGCGTGATGTAAGCTGGGCATAAGCACCTGCACTACGCGCCATCGTTGCTCCTTGTCCAGGGCGAAGTTCAACATTATGTACAATTGTACCAAGTGGAATTTCACTTAAAGGAAGCGTATTACCAATTTCAGGAGCTATACCTGAACCACTCAATAACTTTTGTCCAACTTTAATACCTTCCGGGGCAAGAATATATGTTTTCTCTCCATCGGCATAAACCAGTAAAGCTAAGCGGGCAGTACGGTTTGGATCGTATTCTATACTACTAACGGTAGCAACAACTCCATCTTTTTTACGCATAAAGTCGATGACACGGTATTTACGTTTGTGACCACCACCTATATAGCGCATGGTCATTTTTCCACTTTTGTTCCTGCCACCACTACTTTTAA
>CAVSGB010000223.1:0-3447 GCA_963726845.1 uncultured Bacteroidota bacterium
TCTGAGGACGATTGAAAAAATTACCATCAACTGGGGAAATGACAATGCACCTGTTATTGCCGAAAACCTGAATATTGAAATTTCAGGCAAAGGCAAACATGATATTAATTTTTTGATAGCCCAGGCATTAGACAAAGCAAAATACAATACCAAAAACCAAAGTATGGTTTCGGGCACAATTCTTTATCATTCCACATCGGGGCAAAAGTTTACCAATAATTTCAGCTTTCTGAATGTAACTGCAAACTGGTAAATTAGTTATTAAAAAAGTATTTCCAAGCTAAGAATACGGTTCCAATTAAAAAGAATTATATCTGGAAAACCACTGAAACCCGGTTCGAGCGCGTTTGTAACGCGTTCGTATTTCTTTAATCTTCCAGGCTGGCGCGGACTATTGTCCGTGCCTTACCATCATGTTGTTTAGGATGTCATATAGAATATTTTACCTATTCATTTAATTAGTTTTGCTGTATTTCAAAATATTTTTAGTTTAACATCAGTTCTGGATAAATTAATTAGGGCTAAAGCCCTTATTTAACTGTTATTCACTAACCACAGCCTTATATGTACCCATGACTATGCACACATCATGTATATTACATCCCTACGGGATTAGGAGTGTGGGTAGAGATTAAATTTCTATAAATATTCTGCCCCGTCTGGAGCAGGAATGATATATAAAGTCACGTAGTGACGAACCCCAACGGGCTCAGCAAAGCTAAACATTTGTAGAAAAGCAAAATTGAATCCTTTTTCTTCCCCGTGGGGTCTTCGGCACGAGACCCTGTGTTCTTTGAAACCCCTAAACCTCATAAGAAGATACTGATTGGTATGAAGAAATTTTTAATTAACACAGAATTGATTTTTCATATTTCTTTATAGCCACATGCTTTCCACAATTATTCTCCAAAAAATAAATATTTTACAGGTAATACACAGAACCGGTTTCTAAACCAATTGCGAGTATCCTTTTAAAAAAAGGATCAATATTATCCATGCAAAGCCTAAGTATTTAGTTTCCTGCAAATTTCAGTGTATCCCATGAATTCTGTAACTCTGAACTAATTAATGCCTGCGGGGTTTGATTTTTATTGTTTATCAATACCGATTGTAATTTTACCTTTTCGGTAACAAATTCAACCAACGATTTGTAGTCAACATTCCCTTTATCTGACTGTAATTTTTGCAACAAATAATAGGTAAACAAACCATGTTGTTTTTCGCGATAAACTGAAGAAGATTCTTCTCCGGAACTCGAAGTAAGCACCACCATATTTGATCCAAGTATTTGATCTTTAGCTTTTACTTTTACCCCTTTCATAGCCACCAATGAAGCGTTTCGGGCACCTCCCGAAAAACAAGCATCGAGAATTACGGTAACTCTTTTAGATGGGAACTGGTTTAACTGTACATACAAATCATTTAGTTTTATTGCAGATTTAACTTCCATTCCACTGATGTCAACAGGCATAATATAGGCCTCCTTTGATTCTTCGTCCGGCAAACCGTGCCCTGAATAATAAAAAATGATCTCAGCTTTACCCCCGCTCAGTTCGTCTAATTTAGTCAGCTTTTGAATAGATTGTTTCATCTGCCCAAGTGTTGCATTGGTTTTTAGTGTAACGTTTTCTTCCGGTACCCCAAGCGATTTAATTAAGTATTCTTTAAATATTTTTGCATCATTTACTGCAAAATCTACATTTACTTCATTGTTCAGTCCTGTTTGATAAGAGCTATAATCTTCATTACCAATTATTAATGCATAAATATTGGGGTTTTTATTTGGATTATCAGGAATGTTCATATCAACATCCGATTTCCCAACTTTCAACACTTTTTTGTCGTTTCTTTGTCCAAGTGAGTTGTCTGACTGAATATCAATATTTATCGGGTCGAAATCTAAATCGAGTTGAGTCGAGTTAAATGCAACCATGTCTTTACTGTCGTATACGTAAAACATAGAAGAATCTGCTGTATCGCGTAATTCGATATGCAACAGGGCAAAATTGTTATTAGATATCGTGTACCTTGGATTGTAATAAATAAATTTTTTAAATTTTTCATCAAATACTCCTGCCTGTTTGAGAGGAACTTTAATATAAAACGGGATAAATTTTGGAACTGAAATTTTAAAGCTTTCGTTATCTGCATCATATTCGTTTGTCGCAGCATTCCAAACAAGATTTTTAAGCGCCAATGTATCAATTGCTTGCTGAGTCAGTAATTCGATTTGTTTTTTGCGGGTATCTTCAGTAACCCTCTTTTTAAAGTCTTCCGTTTTTTCATACTTACCTTTTTTCTGCCATTCGTTGATATTGGTTTCTACATAATCTTTAATTTCTTCTTTAAGGACAGGAACATACTTTCGGGTTTTAAATGAAATATTTAGCTTTTCGTCAGTAAGTCCTTTACTTTCTGTAAGTTTAATAGTAAAATCGGCCAACCCGTCCTGAAGCTTTTTTGTGCCTCTTACCGGTATCGATACAACCTTTTCAGACATTGGCTTTATTATGCCTACATTGATTTCATCGTCAAACTCAAGTCCTGGGATTACCTGTTTTACAGATATATGCGCAACAATATTTTCAGCTATTCCGCCCCCATTATTGACAACCCTGAATAAGATTTTCCCATCTTCTTTCCCATCCAATATCTTATTGCTATCGGCATCGACAAAGTTTTGATCTTTAATTGTAAGAATTGGTATAGCAACAGTTTTTACAGAAAGTAGCTGTTCCTGAGGCGTAATTGGAAGATAACTGATCGTTGCCAGATCAGAGAACTTGAATTTTGCAATTGAATCAACCAATTCTTTCGATGAGGTAACCGGAATAATCATTGTTTTAGAACTTTTAGCTGCAAGATCACCAATATCAATAACTCCAGGAACAGATAAGCCTTTTACATTATCTATTTCACTAATATTCATCTTAACTTTTAAAGCTTCGCCATAGCCATCGTTGTTAACAGTTAAAGTAATTTTAACAGCTTCTGTACCCTCAATTGTACCATTGGCATTGGCATCTTCAATTTTAATATTGGCTAATTTAAGCATTGGGAAACCCCAGTTCCAATATTTTATTGTCCTATCATCCGAGACTGTATATAATTTCCCGTCAGAAGTAAAAGCAATATATTTAATTGCTTTGGTATGATTAACCCCTGTTCCTAAACGTATCGGGACAAAAGCTTTTGACTCAATACTCCAAACCCTAAAGGTGTTATCACTCGATCCACTGGCTAAAAACTGGCCATCAGGTGTAAAAGCAACGGAATTTACACTGCCATTATGCCCCGAAAATACAGTTATTGGAGCCTTTCCGTCATCGACTTTCCAGACCCGGATTAATTTATCTTCACAACCAGCCGCAACCAATTTATTGTCAGGGCTAAAACAAACACTTGTAATATTATCTGTTGAACCTTCTGGCAAAGTTAACTGAGGTC
>CAVSGB010000224.1:0-5457 GCA_963726845.1 uncultured Bacteroidota bacterium
TCTACTGAAAGAATTTTGTCGCCACTTCTAAACCCTGCATCATAAGCCAATGAATCAACCGCAATGCCGTAAGTCGCATTTTTAGTTGGTAAATATTGTTCTCCCCAGGTATAAAACAAGGCAACATAAATAACAAGTGCAAAAATAAAATTAACAGATACACCGCCCAGCATTATCAATAATCTTTGCCAGGCTGGCTTTGAGCGAAATTCGTATGGCTGCGGCGGTTGTTTCATTTGTTCCAAATCCATACTTTCATCTATCATGCCCGAAATTTTTACATACCCGCCCAGTGGTATCCAGCCAATGCCATATTCGGTTTCGCCTTTCTTATATTTAAAAATTGAGAACCATGCATCGAAAAAAAGATAGAACTTTTCAACCCTGGTTTTAAAAAGCTTTGCAAAGAAGAAATGCCCACACTCGTGCAAAACAATCAGCAAAGACAGGCTGAGCAAAAACTAAGTATCTTAATCAATATTTCCATTATCTGTTTTTATTAAATCAATTTGAATTTTAAACTATTGTGCTTTAATTTTTTTCAATATAATTCTCGATAATCGATTATCAATTCTCGATTCTTTTTTTATTTTCGACCACAAAGAAACAAATAAACACAAAATTTGTGTTATAAATTTTCCAAACAAAAGCAAATTATTAAAGAAAATATCAAATCAGGCTTTCAGCAAATTCTCGTGCAAATTTATCAGTTTGCTGATAATCGTCTATTGACGGGTGTTGTATAAGTTTAATCTTATTTAAAGTTTTTTCGATAATTTCAGGCATTTCCAAAAAACCAATTCGTTCGGCTAAAAAAGCATCTACAGCAATTTCATTCGATGCATTTAAGGCACAAGGCATATTTCCTCCAATTTTAAGAACTTCAAAAGCCAATGACAGGTTTTTGAAAACTTCAAAATCGGGCTTTTCAAAAGTAAGCTGAGGATAATCGACAAAATTAAACCGTGGCAAATCAGATTTCAATCTGTTAGGATAACTGAATGCATATTGAATTGGCAGGCGCATATCCGGCAGCCCCATCTGTGCTTTCATCGACCCGTCTTCAAATTGAACAATTGAATGTACGATGGATTGGGGATGAACAATAACCTCTATTTGCTCTGGCTGAGATCGAACAACCATTTAGCCTCGATTGCTTCCAGGCCTTTGTTCATAAGCGATGCTGAATCAATTGTAACTTTATTGCCCATGCACCAATTGGGGTGGTTTAACGCTTGCTCTGGTTTTACATTTTTCAGGTATTCAATATTTTTTCCCCTGAAAGGCCCGCCAGATGCAGTAAGATAAATTTTTTCGATCGGATTATGAAATTCGCCTGCCAAACATTGGAATATTGCAGAATGTTCAGAATCGACAGGATAAATGTTTATTTTATTTTCAATTGCAAGCCGGGAAATTAATTCTCCGGCAACCACGAGTGTCTCTTTGTTGGCAAGGGCAATTTGTTTTCCGGCTTTAATAGCATCGATGGTTGGTATTAAACCCGAGTATCCGACCATTGCTGTTAATACGATGTCAACAGAGGAAAATTGGACAATTTGCGATAATGAAGATTCTCCGGAAAAAACTTTAATAGGAAAGTTGCTCAAAGCATCTTTAACAATATTATATTTTTTGTCATTAACAATAACTACATTATTTGGAAGAAATTTTATTGCCTGCCTTATAAGCAACTCAGCATTATTATAAGCTGTTAAAGCTTCAACTTCAAATTCCTGGTTATGCCTTTCGATAACATCAAGGGCCTGTGTGCCAATGGAACCTGTGGATCCGAGAATTGCAATTCGTTTTTTGCCCATTTATAAATTAAGACAGATTTTTTATGGATAAATAATTGAAGCAATTATTAGAAAACCATATAATCTTCTGGATTGATTGGCCTTCCATTATACCAAAGTTCAAAATGCAGATGAGGCCCGGTTGTCAGTTCGCCTGAATTGCCGACAATAGCTATTGCTTCACCTGCTTCTACCCTGCTGCCGACTCTTTTAAGCAATTCGGCATTATGCTTATATACCGAAATAAGATTGTTTTCATGCTGAATTTCAAGTATGTATCCTGTTTCGAGTGTCCAATTGGCTAAAATCACAGTGCCATCAAGTACAGCTTTAATTACTTCATTTGGGCCAGCTACAATGTCGATGCCATAATGATTTGTTTGCAGGTTAAAAGAATTTGTAACAACTCCACGCAAAGGCGGAAAAAAATGATATTGTGAAAGTGATACTGATTCATGCTTCATTGGTTTCGATGCAAATGCCAGATTGAACTGCTCTTCTTCTTCAACCTGTCTGCGAAGTATAGAATCTTTATCAGACTTTGTGAACCTTATGTTTTTTGACTTAACAGAATCGAGTTTTGTGATTTTAACATCGAGTGGGTTCTCTTCCAGATATTATATTGTTTAAATTTATGTAATATCTATCGCGGATTTCTATTTCATGTTGCAGGGAGTCCAGCCTGAGCGCATTCATTACAATTCCCCTTTTCAGATTGCTATCCGGGTACCCGGGAATTAGTTCCCTTACAGAGGTAAAAGCAACTAAAATAATTGTAAGTGAAACTAAGACAAAACCTATTGCTCCCAAAATCCACAGAAGGTTGAAACCTTTGAGACGGATATAACCGACTTCTTCAAATGTGTTGTCATTATAGATGATGAGCCTGTATTTATCTTTGAGTTTTTGCGAAAGTTTTCGTTTAGGTTTATTCATTTTTAATATATTATTCTTTCATTTCTTACATTCTATATTCTCATGGAGTACTTTTACAGTTTTAGGTTCGCTTTGCCATAAGCCATGCTTAGTGCAATATGACATTGCAGTAAGGTTCATGCTTACTTTGGGGACAATATAAAAATCAATTTCTGCATGGCCGGGCTTATTGCCCATAGTACCAGGAAACATGCGGGCTTCAGCCAGGAGGGTTTCCCTGTCCCACAATTGGATAAAGCCAATAAAATGTCCTCCATCATCAGGATGTACATATTCGTTGCCAACCCTGACTTTTACAACAAATTTCTCACCTTCTTTTGTAGATCCCTCACAAATAATTATCGGTGAATGCCGGTCAAAATAATCTTTCTGAACCTCTTTTTTAAGTGAGTTTATATCCACCGGTTTAAAAATTATAGGCATATTGGTCGGCTAAATTTCAAAAATAACAAACATCAAACGAGATTTTTATTTAACTATTTCAATAATAAAGACAAATCTAAAAAAATAGTTTGTGCCCGTAAACTTACGGAATACTTAAAAATATTTGAAATAAAACAAATGAATTTTTGCAGTATACTAAAACTATAATATCTTTGCTGCTCGAAATTTTTCAAACCAGGCAATAAAACTGCAGGTTTAAAAGTGAAGTTCTTAAAAGAGTAAAAATATATTGCGGGGTGGAGCAGTTGGTAGCTCGTTGGGCTCATAACCCAAAGGTCGTCAGTTCGAGTCTGGCCCCGCTACAAAGAAAGCCCTTGAAATTGACTATTTTCAAGAGGCCTTCTGTTTTTTTGAGTTACTATTTAGTTACAAGATCAGATACACTATTGTCAAGAAAGTGCAAAAATTTAAGATAGTATCCATCTTATTTTGTTTCTTTTACTACCGTTTACATTTTTATTTTTTTTTATTTTGGGTTCAATTCCCCATCCCCTTAGTGCGTATATTTTAGCCTTGTTCGACGGCTCATTAATACCCCGTCCGCTTATGGCGGGGTATTTCATTGGTATCGTTTATCCCATAATTCATTTCAAGTATAGTAAAAATTCCAATCTTTTTGATAATAAAGTAAATAACAAATGAAATATTTTGATTTAATAAAATATGATTATAATTTTACTTGAAATATTAAACTTATTGGAAGAAGAAATATTGAAAGGAAATAATGAACCAACTAAAAGAAATTTGGATAACCCAAATATCAAATTTTGATATTTTTTGCTTGTTTCGGCACATTGAGGATGAAAATTGTCAGTAGCTATAAAGTGATATCAACAATAGATGATATCTTTATGTTTGTAAGCCATATTTAGATCAGAATTTGAAATTGAGTTTAAAATTTATGATTAATTATTATGAGAAAACTTTTTTGTATTTGCATTATTTCATGTTTTTATTTTCAAATGTATTCGCAGTTTAAAGATGGTTACATAATTACTTATGCAAATGACACGACTTTTGGATTAATAAATAATGAAGGATCAATACTAAATTCTCATTCATTTCAATTTAAAAAGGATATAAATAATGTCATACAAACCTATACTCCAAATGATATAAAAGCATTTAGGTTCATTGATGGTAAATACTATGTTTCTAGAATAGTAAAAATAAATGAAAAAGATGAGAAAGTATTTTTAGAATGGCTGATTAAAGGTAAAGCAAGTATTTTATGTTACCCAACATTTTCAAATGGATTTCATTATTATCTGTCATTGGGGAGTGATTCATTAATTGAATTAAAAAATACAAAGGATACAATTGTTGATGCAGATTATAAAAGATTTGCACATGAGAAAAAGGAATATATCAGGCTTTTAAATTATTATTTTAATGGATTTGGGATGCAATCAGAAATTACAACAACTCAATTTAATGCAAATTCACTAATAAAGATTGCAAAGGATTATCATTATAAAGCATGTAATAATAAAGATTGTGAAGTTTTTGAGGATAAGTCAAAAAAACTAAAATTTCAAATTGGTTTATCATTTTCATCGTATAATTCTAACCTTTTTATAAGTGATTCTTATAATACAAAAGTTCAGCTTGCCAATTCCTTTGGCCTAGGTTTATTAATAAATTTATCAAATTTGCCTTATTTATCTCCTAATTTTTCGCTTCAAATTGGAGCTAATTATTATTCTGTACTTTATAAGTATACAAATACTGATTTTGGTTATGTTACTGATGATGGAGGAAAATTATTTAGTATAAATTTAATAAGGATTCCAATTCAAATGGAATATAAATTCCAGACAAAAGTAATTCAGCCTTATATTGGAATTGGGTTTGTTGATAATTTACGAATAAATAATACAATTTATAATAATGTATATCAGAATTGGGCTCAGGCTTCGCAACAGTTTATTCCATTGCAACAATTTGGTATCCTATCGATTGTTGGGATTAATTACAATATTTCTGAAAAATTTTCACTCAAATGTGATTTAACATTTGAATACGCATCTTCATTTTTTACTATCTATCCAACTGGCAATAATGTTAATTTTATAGCACAATTTGGAATTTTCTTTAAATTAAATTAAATACGGCTTACAACATCGGCTCACAGCCAATGCGGGTTTACTCCCAATGGTCGTGAAAAAGTTCAGAAGGTTTGCAAGCGCATTGCACGCGGGCATAGGTTTTGCCAGAGGACAAGGATGCACACCGCACACCCGCACGGTTGGTAGTTGCAAACGTTATATGCCACTAT
>CAVSGB010000225.1:0-5440 GCA_963726845.1 uncultured Bacteroidota bacterium
TTGCTGTCAAAAGTTATGTAATAATCCAAATAACAATTCTGAATTAACCTCTCGTAAGCCAAAACTTTTATAGACTTTTGGTTGGCCTCACGTACCGCTTCAGCAGCAGTATTTTGATTTACAGCAGTAATTACAAGTACATTTACACCTTGTTCAAAAAGTTCTCTCGCCTGGCTTAATTGTTTTATATCATCATTTTCAGCATTCGTAACTATTACTTCTGCCCCCAACTCTTTGGCCTTTGATACAAAATAATCGCGATCCTTCTTATATCTTGCAATCTCATAAGTAGGCATCATCAGGCCAATTTTTATTTTCGTGGTTTTTGTACATGAAAAAAGCAAAAAAATTAATATTATTGAATAAAAAATCAATATTAAATTATTACTTTTCATTTATCAAATTGTTTGAATTTACATACTAAAGTTAAAAAATACTATATGAATTAGTATTGCCTTTTTCAGACATTTTTATCTTGTACGAAGAAATAAGTATTAAGTAATCAAAATTATTGCTTAATATTATATCACATTACCATAAAAAATTATTTTTGTGTAAAAAACATATTTTTCACTTTAAAAAATAAGTAGTTAAAATAGCCCTTAAATCCGCAGGTTTGAGGTTAATTGGCTGAAAGTCACGGGGTGACTAATAAAAATTTCATTCATTTAAATTATTGAACTTTAATAAGTCACCCCGTGACTTGCGGATTTTAGGTTAGCCTTAAAAATATATTCAAGAAAATATTACATTTTTGTAACAATTTCGTAGAAAAAGAAAAATTATTATTTAACCATAATTGAGTCGCAATGAAACATCCATGCACTTGCGTTCACAAAAGGAAATGAACCCCGAAGGGCTCTGCGAAGCAAATATAACATGGATGTTTACCTTCGATGAGCCCTACGGGGTTCATGAGAATCAACTGTAAGATTATTAAATGTTTAACCTAAATATATTCGAATGAAATGGCAGGATTTAAATATTGGATATAAAATTGGAATCGGGTTTACAACAATGATAATTGTTGCAGCTATTATTGGATGTATAGCGTTTTATAATATGAGCAAAATCCAAAAAGAGACTATTAAACTCTCTGAAAAGTATATCCCTACTATTAACGAATCTTTTTATCTGGATAAATATTGGCATGAGGTAATTCAGCTGATGCAATCCTACGACAATAATGGTGATAACTTTTATATCAAAAAAACAAAAAACATTTTGGTAAAATTTAATTCATCACTGGATATACTTATTCAGATGACTTCAGATTCTAAAAAACATGAAAACACAAATTCTGAATTTAAGCAAATTAAAGAAGATGTTACTAAGTTTAGTTCGCAGCTTGAACAATATGAGAAAATAGTAAATATCAATAATGTCTTGCTGGATCGGATTCAAAAGAATTTTGAATTTTTTACCCAATATGATGAAGAACATTTTAAAGGTAGTAATGCCGCTTTTAATAATTTGCTTTCGAAAACTAATTACATAAATGGCCTGATATTTAGGGTCTTTTATCAGAAATTACCAGCCGATTTGATCAAAGCAAAGCCAAAAATTGATAATATTAAAATTTTTGTAAATGAATTCAGGAACAGGGGAGCCCTTCCAAAAACTTTAGACACTGCATTGGTTTCTTATTCAGATGCTGTTTTAAATATAGAAGATAATTTTCCAAAGGCCAAAAAAATGGAACTTGCCAATAGCGAATTTACCGGTAATATTATGTGGAACGTTCGTGGAACGTCAGATATAGGAATTGACCAGGTTAAAGAAATGGGTGAAATTACAAATAAAACTATTGAAGACGAAAGGGCTATTTTGCTGGTATCGATGATTATTGTCCTGATACTTGGCGCTGTTTTTGGATATATTATAACAAATTCCATAGCCTTGCCAATCGAAAAGGGCATTTATGTTGCCCATAGAATTGCTGAAGGTGACCTTACCCACACCATCGATCTTCAACGTGGCGATCAGATTGGAATGCTCGCGGAAGCCCTTAATAAGGTTAGTGAACGATTAAAAACAATTATTACGAATATTTCGGAAAATGCTGATTACATAGCAGAATCGAGCGGTATATTATCATCAAGTGCCGTTGAAATTGCTGAAGGCGCCCGTCAGCAAGCTTCCGCTGCTGAAGAAATATCTTCGTCAATGGAAGAAATGTTTGCCAACCTTCAACAGACGACCGATAATGCCAAACAAACTGAAATTATTTCAAGAAAATCTGTTAGTGAAGTAAACCGAAACAAAGAATCATTCCAGGTTGCATCCCAGTCGTTAAAACAAATTGCCGACAAAGTAAATATTATAGACGAAATAGCTTTCCAGACAAATATCCTTGCATTAAATGCAGCAGTTGAGGCAGCCCGGCAGGCGAACATGGTAAAGGTTTTGCAGTTGTAGCCGGAGAAGTCCGAAAGCTGGCAGAAAAAAGTAAAATTGCTGCCGGGGATATTAACAATGTTTCAAAGTCAACTCTTTCGCTTTCACTAAATGCTGAAAAAGAATTGCAATTATTAGCCCCGGAAATTGAGAGGACTTCTAAACTTGTCCAGGAAATTGCAGCAGCCAGCATAGAACAGGTTAGCGGGATAGAGCAAATTAACAATGCCATGCAACAGCTTAATTCTGTTGTACAGTCGAATGCACAAAGATCAGATGAAATGGCGACCCATTCCGAAAAACTTTCCAAACAAGCCGATGAGCTGCGTGAAATTATTTCAACATTCAAAATGTAATTAATAAATAATAGCCTGGAAATCACTTCTTAAAATTAAATGAGAAGTGATTTTTGCTTTTATAAACCTTGAAAAAGCAATTAAGATTTATTATCTTTGATAATTGAATTTGAATTATTGTCACAGAATTAAGGTTAAATAAAATGGCTTTCAATCTCAGAAACAGAAGTTTTCTTAAACTACTAGATTTTACCCCGGAAGAAATACAGTACCTTTTAATATTATCTTCTCAACTAAAAGCGGCAAAATATTCAGGCACAGAGCAACCTAAACTTGTTGGCAAAAACATCGCCCTGATATTCGAAAAAACTTCGACGCGTACCCGATGTGCATTCGAAGTCGCTGCATACGACCAGGGAGCGCATGTTACTTTCCTGAGCCCTTCCGGCAGCCAAATCGGCCATAAAGAATCGATTAAAGACACAGCCCGAGTTTTAGGCCGATTGTATGATGGCATCGAATATCGTGGTTATTCCCAAAAAACAGTTGAAGAATTAGCACTTTACTCTGGTGTTCCGGTTTGGAATGGATTAACTGATGAATTTCACCCGACACAGGTACTTGCCGATTTGTTGACCATGCAGGAACATTCTGATAAACCACTAAATAAAATTTGCTACTGTTACATGGGCGATGCACGCAATAATATGGGCAATTCGCTCATGGTAGGGGCAGCCAAAATGGGAATGGATTTCAGGGCTGCCGCTCCTAAAAAATATCAGCCAAATGACGAACTTGTAAATAAGTGCCTTCAAATTGCTAAAATTACAGGGGCCAAAATTACGCTAACGGAAAATGTACCAGAAGCTGTTCAGGGTGCAGATTTTTTATATACCGATGTTTGGGTATCAATGGGCGAGCCTGAATCAGCATGGGAAGAACGTATTAAACTTTTGCTGCCTTACCAGGTCAATAAAAAGGCTTTTGAGCTTACCCGTAACCCAAATGCAAAATTTTTACATTGTTTACCGGCTTATCATAATTTAGAAACTAAAATTGGACAAGATATTCATAAAAATTTTGGAATTGATGCGATGGAAGTAACTGACGAAGTTTTTGAATCGAAATATTCTGTTGTATTCGATCAGGCAGAAAACAGGCTGCATACAATTAAGGCGATAATAGTAGCAACTTTAGGGGATTGAATGTGATATATTATTTTTTAAAATAAAATGAATAATATTTATTTGTAATATATGATATTTAACATATTTTTGTTTTTATTGTCTTAATTTCTTAATTTATTTTTTATGAGCGTAACACTTTATGTTGGCAACATTTCTTACTCTATGAAAGAAGAAGAGTTAAGAAAATCTTTCGGCCAGTATGGCGAAGTAGTATCGGTGAAAATAATCATCGACAAAAGAACAGGTAAATCAAAAGGCTATGGTTTTGTTGAAATGGATAGCGATGCTTCTGCTGATGAAGCATTGAAAAACATGAACGGCAAAGAACTTGCAGGCAGGAACGTAAAAGTTAATAAAGCAAATTCTCAGGCAGAATAATTTGAGCCCTTTGAAAAACCTACTGAAAACGATATTTAAAAAGGAGGAAATATGTCCTCCTTTTTGTTTTTTAATCTTTAATCCCTTTAAGAGATAACAATGGAACAAAAGGAAAAACCAGGGAAAAGAATAAATTAAATTCATTAATTTGTTTTAACTTTTTTGCCCCAAACCACTAATGGGGCTTTAAAACATAGAGTTAACGAAAGTCCCCTTTTGGGGATTTAGGGGTTAAATCTGAATATGATTATTGACTTAATTTATTTTTTTAACTACCCGCCTTTACCTTTTGACCGCTAATAAATTACAAAAGATAATTGACTTTCACATGATTTTTGAAAATATTGAGTTTACATTTGTGCAATTCAAAAAAACAAAATACTTTTTGACCCTAAATCATTATTGAGCAGCTAACAATTATGACAGAAGAAGACGCATTTGAAAACATGCAACAATTCCTTAGCGAGTTTAAAGGTGATATTAATATCATTGATGAAAAAATTGATATCAAGCTTCAAATTGAATATTTCGATATGTCGAAAGAAATGAAGGATAAGGTTATTGCATTTACTGAATGGGAACTAAAAAGTGAAATGCTATACGATGTCAATATACCGTTGGGGGCAAAAAAGAAAATACTTGTACGGTTGGCCTCATGGACAATGTGAAAGCTTACAGGATAATTGAAAGTTTTGCTAAAATTGCTGATGAATCAATAAAATATTGGGCGTTGCTTGCCTTACAGGAATCACGCATGTTGTTACAATCGAAATTGCTCGATCAGTCTCAGGTACTCATTTCAACCGGGCTTGGTGGAAAGGGAAACAAACTGCGATACTTTTTTGTCATATTCGCCAATAATGAACCTTCTTTTAGCGAATATCAGCAAAAGGTCATTAAAAATGAATTCGAATATATCCTGCATAGAAATAACGCTGAAATTGAGGAAATTAATTTTATTGACAATATTGCTACATTGATATTATTGATTCCATTAAATGTTCCTATCCAAAACATTTTTAGCAAAACTATTACCGAATGTAACCTCTATGGAAATTTCTTAAAAGACAATTGCATCATAACAAACGTAAGGATTCTTGACATCGACGAAATTAAGAATATCTTAAAATCCACCAGAAAAGTACAGTGACTTGCCAATTTGCTAGAATATGGCCAAATGGT
>CAVSGB010000226.1:0-14389 GCA_963726845.1 uncultured Bacteroidota bacterium
GACCTATTGCTGCAGATTTTACAAGAGCGATTGAATTAGACCCGGGTTATGCAGACTCTTATTACAACAGGGGGAAATTCAGAAAAATTGCCAAAGATTATAGCGGGGCTTTGTCCGATCTTAACCATGCAATTCAAATTAACCCCCAATTTACGAATGCATATTCCCTGACGTGGCCAAAGTGAAACTGAAACTTGAAGACCCCGAAGGCGCTTCGAGAGATTGCTATGAAGCATTAAAACAGGACAGCAATATTACAACTGTTTCTGTTACCCTCATATCTGCCCTTTTCCAGTCAGGGAAATATTCAGAAGCCATCAATAAAATTGACAGCTCACTTCAAAACAATACCCAATCAGGTATTCTCTATTATATCCGCGGGATGTGTTATATGAAATCGGGGAAAAATGAAGCCGGGACAAATGATATTCTGGCCTCACAAAAATTAGGTTTTAACCCCGGGGAAAATGAATTTACGATGGATATGAAGTAATTAAGTCTGTTCAATTAATTTTTAAACAAGTAATATGGACAAGCATCCACAAACCTATAATCAATCGGATAATCTGCCGGAGATTTCCATTGAAAAGGACAAACCTCTGAACATTAAACATGTTATACTCATTTTAACAGGTATAGCAGTCCTCACATTCCTGGCTTATTATCCTTCTTTTAAGAACAAAATACTGAATTGGGACGATGATACTTATATTATTTACAACCCTTATATTCATAGTTTTGCATTGGACAATGTCAAAACATTGTTTACCCGGGGATATTTCAACAATTACCATCCCCTGACGATGTTATCGTACAATCTCGATTATAATATTGGAAAGTCCGATCCGGAAGTATATATCATTACTAACCTTATCCTTCACATTCTTAATACATTCCTTGTGTTTTGGTTTATTTTATTGTTGGCAAAGTTGCCTGCTGAGAATAAAGAAAACTTGTTCAACGGGAAAAAGCCTTTTTATCTGGCGGCAATAGCTTCGTTATTATTTGCCCTTCACCCTTTAAATGTAGAATCGGTAGCATGGATTGCTGAAAGGAAAAATTTGTTGTGTACTTTCTTTTTTCTGTTATCGCTGATAAGCTATATAAAATATTTGGGCCAAAAAAGGTTCCTGTTTTATTATGTTTCGCTTATACTTTTTCTTTTTTCCTTATTTTCGAAAGGCATTGCAGTTTCATTGTCGTTTAGTGTTGTTGCCCTGGATTACCTGTATGCCAGAAAATTGCTTTCTGTTAAAGTTGTACTCGAAAAGGGCCCGTTTTTTTTATTGTCATTAGCCTTCGGGATTATAGCATTGAATTGCCAGGGACTGAAAAATGTCGGGGCAGGGCATTCTTATATTAACCAATTGTTCTTTGCCTCTTATGGTTTTATTGCTTATTTGTTCAATTTAATCCTTCCTGTTAATTTGTCCGGGTTTTATTCTTACCCTCATGGTATTCATTTCATTCATGTACTATGCTTTATATTGGCTTTGGCCATAATTACAATTTTATTCATATTCAGGAAGAAATTATCGCGCCTGGTTATTTTTTCTATATTATTCTTTTTAGCGAACATTATTTTTCAGCTTCAGTTAATACCTGTAGGTAAATCAATTATGGCCGATCGTTATATTTACATTTCTTCTATTGGTTTTTTTCTTATAGTTGCTTTTATCATCCTGAAAATTGCACCTAAATATAAGGTAGTGTATATTTTGCTTTCAATTTCATTGCTTCTATTCGGGTATGCTACACACGAGCGCGTAAAAGAATGGAACAACAGTTTACTGTTCTGGGACACAGTGATCGGGAAGGACCCATCCAATTCCCTCGCATGGCGAAACAGGGGAAGTGCAAAAGCCAATAAGAAAGATTATCAGGGCGCTTTGGCAGATTTTAGAAAATCCATAGAGCTTAATCCCGATGACCCTGTAGCATTTTATGACGAAGGCTTAATTAAAATTGATAATGGGGACTATAATGGCGGCCTGGAAGATTTTAATACAGTTTTAAAAATACAGCCTTATTATACGAATGCATTATATTACAGGGGCAATGTCAGAAGGGAAATGGGCGACAATAATGGTGCGCTGGAAGATTTTTCACGTGCAATCTTGATAAACCCAAATTTTAAAGATGCCTACAACAACCGGGGAATAACTTATTGCAATATTGGGAAACTGGACGTTGCGCTGGCAGATTTTACAAAAGCAATTGAATTGGACCCGGGTTATGCAGACTCGTATTACAACAGGGGAAAACTCAGAAAAATTGCCAAAGATTATAGCGGGGCTTTGTCCGATCTGGACCACGCAATTCAACTTAACCCTAAGTTCACGAATGCATATTCCCTGAGGGCAAAGGTGAAACTGAAACTTGGTGTTCCCGAAGGGGCTTTCGACGATTGCAATGTAGCTTTATTGCTGGACAGCAACATAACAACAGTATCTGTAACCCTGGTATCTGCGCTGTTTCAGTTAGGAAAATATTCAGAAGCCATTGATAAAATTAACAATCTGTTGCAAAGCAATTCCCAATCAGGTATCCTGTATTATATTCGAGGGATGTGTTGCATGAAATCGGGTAAAAATGAAGCAGGCAACCATAATATTTTGACTGCGCAAAAATTAGGCTTTAGCCCCGGGCAAAATGAATTTACAATGGATATGAAATAATTGTTTGTTTTATTTACTTTTTAACCTGCCTTTTTCAATTAATCCCGACAACTGTTGTATCCTGTTTGAATCATCGGTAACCAATGTAAATTCATTCAGTATCCTGGAGGCATTCTTAAAATCATGTTTTACAATATACAATATACACAACTTATCAAGTATAACCGGGTCTTTAGGAATCTCGGCATAAACTTTTGTCAGGTATCCCAAAGCATTGGTATCTTTTTTCTGGAATAAAAGGTTGCCAATTACTAAATCTATATAGGGACTTTCCCCCAGTTCATTTGCTTTATACAATAAATCAATGGGCCATGTCATTATTTCCCTGGGCAGAATAGATTTTGGCAGTTTCTACATACTGCCTGGCTTTTTCCGATAACACTACAACCTTTACTTTTTGCCTTTCGACAGAAGAATTTTGAAATTGCGGTTTGAAAACCGATATTTTTTTTGCAATAGCGTCAGCTTTTTCTTTTAATCCGGCTTTTCTATATGCATCGTAAATAAAATAAAGGTACGATTTTGTGTCAGTTTCAGACTTGGGACACTTGCCGGCAATTTCCAGATAATGAATTGCCTTTTTTAATTCGTTATGTTCTGAATATATCTCTCCAATCTGAATAAGTGCTGAATAGCTTGTATCTATTCCCGGCATCGATGCCAGCAAATCACAGGCTTTTATATATTCTTTTGCCTTCAGTAAATAATTAAACCCCGTCAGGTACAAATCATTGTCGAAAGGGTGACATTTTATCAGAGAATAATATTCTTTATAAGCTTTGTAATAATTTCCCTGCCCTGAATAGTAAAGGGCCATTTTTTCATGGATATTGTCTATAGAAAAATTTGAATATTTTATACAAAGAAAGGCCATAGAATCTTCATAAGAAGTTGGTTTGTATGTAAATTTAAACCTGTTGACCACAGTATCCGGCTGAAATGGCCATCCGGCCTTTAACTTTTTTATCTTCAAATCGGCTACCAGGCTGTCCAATGCAGTAAACCCCCAGTTATTACGGTAATATGATGAAGGCTTAATAAGAGTTGTGTCCCAATAATTATCAATCATTTTGGCATGCCGCAGGGTATTAAAGAAAACATCGGCCATGAGAAAATATCCGTCAATATTCGGATGTAAATGTTCCGTCATGAGATTGTTACCGATTAAACTATGTGGTGAATGTTGCTCAAAATACGATTTCATAGGTACAACAATTGCGTTGTATTTATTGCCCAGTTCCACGATCGTATTGTTGAAATCTTCAGAAGCCCTGAACCGAATGGCATCAAGGTCTTTGGCTTCATAATACTTTTCCCTGGCGTTGTTGAAATCGCCATTTGATTCCAGTTTACGGGCATCTTCATAAACATCTTTTGCTTCAGGATAACCGGATGAGGCAACTGATTTGAACGGTTTTATATCGCGTACATTGCATGCAAGGTCACTGATAATAACGCGTACTCCGGCATTCCTGGCTTTTTTAAGCAAATCGCCCATATTGTCGCGGAATTGTTCTATGCCATCATTATAAAGTTTCGATTTGTACGCGATTGCTTTATCTTTTACAATCCTCTCCATTAATGTCTCTCTGCGCCACGTGTTGTTAACCGACAGGAAGCTTTTAGAAATTGCATTAATTAAGTTTTGGACCAATTGGTAAATACGAAAATGAATAAGTTTAAGTTGCAAGAGTTTCAGCCATCGTATATTTCCTCCATTCTCCACAGATCCAACACCCAATGCACCATAATATTCATTATGACCTGTATAAATAACGATTGCATCGGGATTCTGTTTTAAAATCTCATCGGTAAAATCAAGCAAAGTATAGCTGTTAACTGCTGTCATGGCAGTATTGATTATTTCGATGTGCTTTCGTGGAAATACATCCTGTAAACGGCTTTGCAGTATGTTCGAAAATGAATTGCCCGTTTCGTAAGGGAAACCCATGGCAGCAGATTCGCCCATTACGAAAATTCTGAAACACGAATCGGGTTTATGAATTAAAAAAAGTCCTTTTGGCGGTATTGAAATTTCAAGTTTTGAAAAAAATCTTTTCGCTACCTTTTGATTTATTTCAAAATAACCTTTATTCGAGGGCGATTGTTTGAACAACCTTAAATCTGTGCCATAGCCAAAAACCCGAAGCGCAATCTCGAGTAAAATCAAAAGAACAACAGGTAAGGAAATAAGGATAAGATTGAGTAACATTTTTTTACCAACACTTAATTCCCCGCTTTTCTGATTGCCTTTAAGATTTTTTCCTGCTGGTGTCATAAAAATTCATTATTACGAATATATTGTAAATATTTTAAAGCGCCTGTCTTCACCAGTTTTTCCGAACAAAAGGAAAAACTGGTGAAAAAAATAAATTAACATCAGTTCTGGATAATTTATTTTGGGCTAAAGCCCTTTATTTATTTGTCCTTCACTAACCCCAGGCTTAAGCCTGGGGTTAGTCATCAAGTTGATATATTGGACTTTAGTCCTAAATATCTTTTGTTACATCGAACTGAGGTTAAATTAAATACATTAATTTGTTTTGACTTTTTTGCCCCCAACCCTTTAGGGGTTTGGGGCTTATTAGAAATCAAACCACTCAAGTATGTTTCTAAAGTTCTTCTCTCAACTATTCCTTTTGATCCGTAATGCTGTGACCATTTTTTATCAAAAAAAAAGCTGTAACAAAGTACAGCTTTTTTATAGGCAATTAAACTAAATTATTTCTTAACAAATTTAATAGCTTGTTGGTTATTAGCCCTGAAGATGTATAAACCAGGTGCAAAATTGCTAACATTAATTGAATTAACATTACTGGTTTTCAGAACCAATTTGCCGGTAATATCATATATATTAACAACTTGAGCAGTTGCTGAAAGCCTTAATACATCGGTAGCAATGGTATTGGTAGTAATAATATTATTTAATTTAACATTCTTAACTGCAACACCACCAACTTTATCAGCAAGATAAACAACAGATGTTGTCCTGCTGTCCTGATATTCGTTGTCGCTGCTATTGATCCAGAACCTCTGGTCGTCCCTTCCACCGGCAGCACCAGTGGTATTGTCAGCAGCCTGGATTTCGAACTTAATCCAGTTGCCATTGAATTTTGCTGTTGAATCAGCAAAAACAGACTGTTAATGCTGACCAGGGGATCTGCCATTCTTCAACGAAAGAACCGTCGCCTCCATCGACATTACCGATTGCCCAACCTTTTGGGTTATTCGTGTAAGCGCTGTTGTGGTCGTCAAACGCCCAGGGGAACACAGTAGCCCTTTGTTCCCTGAACTGGAACTCAGCTTCGCCGTATACACCTTTGTATAACCATGTAGTAGTGTCCAATCCTATGAAAGTTTCGAAATCGTCCCTTTCCCATGTGTTTGGAATTGCAGCAGCTCCGGTATCAATTGTTGAATTACCTTTTTGCTGGCCTGCTATCCAAAGATACTCATCATTGTAAGCTAACTGGAAAAATGCAGTCATTTCATGCACTGTGTTTGTAGATTTCTCAGCAGCCATTGTGATCCAGGTCGAAGTCCAGGGCTCAGTGCCATCAGTTTTTATAACACCATCCGGATTAGCGGCTACCGTAGCTTTATGCAATGTCAACTGTGTTTTGTTGGTTTGCAATTGCGCGCTTACTATCGTAGCTACGAAAGCAACTCCAGTTAAAAGTAAAATTAATTTCTTCATAATCAATAAGAATTAAGTTAATAAATAAGTAATAATTAAGAACTCTAAATGTATAATAGATTTTTCAGAAAAACAAATTTACATTGAAAAAATTGCTTCAGGAAAGATATTTTAGCCATATTTTAACTAAAATATTTTCTGAAGCAATTTTAAACAATATTATAAATTATTAATAACCAGGATTTTGAGTAAGAGCATTGGGCATGAGGTTCTCGATATTTCTCCTAAAGGTATCGGGAAAAGGCCATTTGTATTTTTGCCAGGCGTCCCGTCATCATAACTCGAAATATTTTCTGCTGCGTTTCCGACCAAAACAGAACTTGCATCGCCCCAGCGGACAAGGTCGAAATAGCGGTCGCCTTCTGAAGCAAGTTCCAGGTGCCTTTCCTTTTTAATATCCTGAAAGAGGGCATCGCCGGAAGAACCTGCTGCAACGCGGCCAACCCTTGCACGTACCAGGTTCAGGTATTTTAATGCATTGGCATCGTCACCTGTTTGGTTGTATGCTTCGGCCAACATAAGGTAAACATCGGCAAGCCTTAAATAGATTTGAGGGTTATCGTTCCCGTTCCATGCGCTAAAGGTGTGCGGGTCAGCATAATGCTTCCTGTCGAAAAATCCGCCTTCGGCTTCCTTCGGGGTATGGATGTCCCAGTTCAGGACATTGTGTTTCCCGCCCATAAATCGTGCCATTTTTGTAACGAAGCAGTATCGAATATCGAGGCATTGTACCTTACCATATCGTTTTCGCTTTTGAACAGGTCAACCAATTCCTGTGAAGGGGCATTAAATCCCCATCCATAATGTATGGTATCGTTAATTTGCTGGTTAGCCACTGTTCTCGGGCCGCAAAGTGTAGAAAGAGGGTCGCCCTGTAACCCGGCTGCCTGCAAACGGGTAAAATTCACTTCAAAGATAGACTCGACGCCATGACGGGTTGTAGGGTTAAATATATGCCAGAAGCCGATGGGGTCGAGTGAATAGTTTGGATTATTTGCCACTGCCGATAAATAAGTAATTGCAGAAGTATAATACTGTTTATTAATGGCCCGTGTACCATCTTCCTTGATATAAGCTGCATGGTATAAATAAACTTTCCCAAGCAATGCCTGCGCGCTGGCCTTAGTAGCCAAACCGTTTGCAGGGTCTGCCCCATTCGTACGTTCCTGCATGGAACCATTAATACACTGTATAAGGATGTTTTCAATGAAAGTAAAAGTTTGGTCAAGGGTGGATCTTTTAACCTGGTCGGTCGGCGCTAGTACATTTGGTATTAAAGGTAACCCACCGAACATACGTGCAAGGTAAAAATAGTAAAACCCACTGAGAAACTGTGCCTGGGCAATGGTTTGTTTTTTTAAATCATCGTCCGGTTTTACATAGGTTAATATAAGATCGCAACTGTTGATCCCCTGGAAATATGTCGTCCAAAGGTTTAAAAGGTTGGTAGGATCACTGGGGGTAATAGTATGCGTATCTGTATTTTGGTAACCCGGTTGGTCGGTGTTGCTTCCCCCTCCGGCAAAGTTGTCGTCCGAAGCAATAGAACCCCAAAGCCATCCATTGGCCCCCCATCTCGAAGTCTCCAACTGAAGGGACGAATATGCCCCGATAATTGCATTTTCCAAATGATCGTCATAACTATAATAGGTAGAAGCCAATTGGCGTGTAGAAGTTGTATCCAAATCATTCTTACTGCAGGCAAATGTTACAATTATTAATGCCAGCGTACAAATAAATATTTTTTTTGTTTTCATATACATATCTTTTTTAATAGTTAAAAGGTGACATTTACACCAACATTATATGTTTTTGATGAAGGGTACAAACCCCTGTCAACACCAAATGCCTGGTTACCGTTCGAATCCTGTCCGATTTCGGGATCAGCCCCCGGATATTTCGTAAAGGTCAGCAGGTTAATAGCAGTAGTGTAAATTCTAATCTTGTTTATGCCAATTTTCCTGGTTAAATCAACAGGCAAAGTATATCCAAGTGTAATGTTTTTCATTCTGAGATAGTTACCTGAAAAAACATTTAAAGTACTGTAATAATAATTGGCAGGAGACGTTTCTATGGTCGCCCTGGGCATTCTTGTTGATGTTCCCGGTTACATTCCATGCATCGGTATAATAATAGGATGGTTTATTGAAGAATGTCCTGTCGGAACGGGTTACTGCATAGAACAGTTGATTGCCCTGTACTCCCTGGAAAAAGACATTTAAATCTACTCCTTTATATTCTAATAACAAATTTAACCCATAAGTCCATTTCGGCCAGGGATTACCAAGGTATGTCTTATCTGTTGCAGAAATGCCCCCGTTATTATCTAAATCAGCATACTTAACATCTCCCGGAAGGGCAGATTTTTGTATCACCTGTCTTTTGCCTGTGGGGCCTAATTGTGCGTCTGACGGATTGATTATTTCATTTCCATTGTTATCCTTCAAAATTTTCCCGTTAACAAGCCCTACATTATAATTTAGCACGTCCTGTTTGCTCTGGAAAATCCCAATTGCTTTGTAACCATAGAAATACCATGCAGGGTGGCCGGCATCATAACGGGTTGCATAATCCTGTGTCCCAACTTGCGAACCCAATACATAAGCCCCCGAATCGCCGTAGCTTACAACATTGTTTTTAAGAAAAGTTGCATTCACGGTTGCAGAATATTTAAAGTCCCCTTCCAGGTTCTTGTACCCGAGGTCGAATTCCCATCCCTTGTTATCAACTTCTCCCATATTTGCATAAGGGATCGTATTGTAACCTAAATATAATGGTACTGTATTGTTAACAACCAACTGGCCTTTGGTTGTTTTATCGTAATAATCGACAGTAAAAGTTAATTTATTGTTCAATAACGCTAAATCAATCCCTCCATCGAGTTGCTGGCTGGTTTCCCATTTCAGAGAAGCATTACCAGGGTTTACAGGAACCGAACCAGCCACGCTTGCGCCGGAAATATCAGTATAATTTTTACCTGAAGTCATGATTGAAGTGTATGCATAAGAATACAGTGCCTGGTCGCTGCCATTTTGACCCCAACTGAACCGCGCTTTCGCGTTGTTAATAAAAGTTATATTGTCTTTAAAGAAATCTTCCTTACTAAGGTTCCATCCCAGCGAGAAGGAAGGGAAGACAACGTAGCGGTTGTTTGGCCCGAACAATGAGGAACCATCCCGTCGTATTGTACCTTTAACAAATATTTTTCCTTATAATTATAATTCAGACGCCCAAAGTACGATTGCTGGATGTTCCCGATTTCCTGCCCGGTTCTGAGCATCCGATCCGGTGCCTAAGCCTCCGCTCACTTTTGGGATATAATTTTGCAATGTATTGTTCGTATTGTACAAATAAGCGAAAGCTATATTATTTTCCGGTACAAGATAACCTGTTACATCGATATATCTGGGCTGGTAGTTTTCGTAGGACATCCCTGCCAATACTTCAAGCCCGTGATCGCCAAAAGTTTTATTAAAAGTCAGGAAGTTTTCAAAAGCATATTTGTAATATTTAATATACCTGTTTTCTACTGTACTAAAGGTATCATTGGTTTGGCTATTCTGTCCGTTGAAATAATAAGTTGGTGAAAAAATATCATCATATTCCAGCGAATAGTCCATGGAAAGCCTCGAAGTATATTTTAAACTCTTCAAAATATGTACATCGGCATGAACATCGGCCAGTACTTTATCGATGCTTTGTGTATTATGTGTATTGTCTATTTGGGCCAGCGGGTTGGCTGCTTCGCCCGAAGTATAAGTAGAAAGCCCATAATATTGCCCACTGCTGTTCTTGATCAGGTGATTGATGTCAACTGCATTTCCCCTGATAAACGATGGCAAACTGGTCGAATCTGTACCATAATGTGCCGGTACAGTTGGGTCAAAGAAAATTGCATTGGTAACAATACCTCCGAATTCGCTCGATTCGTTGAGGATATTCCTTTTCGATTTGGTATAAGAAACATGGCTGCCTACAGTGATCCAGTCTTTCAGTTTCTGTTCACCGTTAAAATTAAAAGTATAGCGCGTATAATTACTTTTCGAACCGCCAACAATACCATCCTGATTGAGATAACCCATACTTAAATAGAAATTTCCATTGTCATTGCCACCGCCAAACGAAAGTGTATGTTCATCTACAGGCGCTGTTTTAAATATCTGCGTCCTGCCAGTTTGTGCTCGATGTAGCCTGTCCATTTTCTAACATATTTGGAAAATAGTTGGTTGCAAATGTATTATAAGTAGCCATGTTACTGGCCGAGTCACTGGCTGTCTTCAAATGCTCCCAACGGTATGCCTGTTTTTGATAATCAATATATTGCTGGGCATTCATTACATCTACTTTATGCCCTACCATTTGCTCTCCATGATTGTAGGTATAGTTAATCTGGGTAGCGCCTTTTACACCTTTCTTTGTAGTAATAATGATTACACCATTGCCGCCTTCTGTTCCATAAATTGCCGAAGAAGCTCCATCTTTAAGTACTTCCGTCGATTCTATATCTTCAGGTGCAAGGTAATCGATAGAACCTGTTTTTACACCATCTACAATAAATAGCGGGGAGTTATTTCTATTTGAACTGTTGCCCCTTATTTTTATAGACATCGCGCTACCTGGCGAGCCAGACTGCTGGGCTATAAATACCCCGGAAGTTTTACCCTGTAAAGCCTGATCGATACGTTCCACAGGAGCTGAAACTATATCTTTCGCATCTAATTTCGAAATAGACCCTGTAACCAGACTTTTTTTCTGAACACCGTATCCAACTACAATAACCTGATCAAGAGATTTTATATCAGGAGAAAGTCCAATGTTAATAACTGTGTTGGTGCCAATTTCATTTTCCTTTGGTTGATAACCGACATAAGAGTAAACAAGTACACCACCTGTAGCCGGGACATTAATAGTATATTGACCGTTAATGTCAGTAACTGCACCTTTTGTTGTGCCTTTAAGTAGAACTGTTGCACCGGGTAGAACTGCCCCGTTTTCATCAACAACTTTTCCTGTTATGGCCTTTTCTTGCGCAAAAGCTTGGGCCAAGCCAATCAGGAATACGAGTAAGAACATCATTTTTCTCATCATAAGCTTGTTAGTTAAATAATTAGTAAAGTAGTTATTTGTTAGTGCTGCTATTATTTTAAATAGCAGTCAAATATATAAAAGATGTTTTAAAAATTGCTTGTTTCATTGGCATTTTAAAAAATATTTGTTCAAATTTATAGGTGTAAATCTTACACAATTACTAATATTTCAATAATAACGTTAATTGCACACTTTACAAAAAACAAAGTTTTTTTTAATGAAACATCCATGAACTTGCGTTCACAACAAGGATATGAATATAAAATGGATGTTCCATTCGAATCAACTATAAGATTATTAAATGTTTAACATAAAAATATTCGGATGAAAATGATTGGTTCATTTGATTTTAAAATATAGTCTGTTAAATTGAATGACAATTATTCAGTAATTTACCCTATATTAGCTTTCGAAAAAAAATTAAAAAACGTGGAAAATATAGAAAATCTTTATCAGATGAAAAATATTATAGTTCCTCTCGATTTCTCGACCGAGTCCCTGAAAGGGATTGAAATGGGGCTTCTTATTGCTCATAAAACACCTGTCAGGATCCAAATGGTGTACGTTCAGAAAAAAACTGACATACCAAGCATGGCTGAAGAAGAGTTTAGATATGCCGAAAAAAATTTTAAGAAAATAATCGAAGAACATAAAGGTAAAATTCCTGAAGGTTCTTCGTTGAATTATATAATTAAAAAAGGCAAAGTGTACCAGGAAATAGTAAACCAGGCTGAAGCATTCACTGATAGCTTGATTGTTGCTTCAACGCATGGGGCTTCCGGGTTTGAAGAATTATTTATCGGGAGCAATGCATATAAAATTATTTCAGCAACTTCAAGGCCGGTAATTACAATAAGACATGAAACCCTTGCTTCAAATGTAACCAAAATTGTACTTCCTATTGATTTTGTTGTTGAAACCCGTCAAAAAGTAATTTTCACATCTTTCATTGCTAAAATATTTGGTGCTGAAATCCATGTGGTTTCTGTTACAAATTCTAAAAGCAAAAAAATTATCAACCGGTTAAATGCTTATTCAGCGCAGGTTTGCAATTATTTAAAGACTAAAGAAATTGAATATAAAACTGCTGCGCTTTATGGTAGCAGCATTGGGATGGTAATTGATTATGCCGAAAAAGTCAATGCAGAGTTGATTTCAATTATTAACGAAAATGGCGACAGCATCACCGATTTAATAATTGGTGGCGAAGCACAACAAATGATTAGCAAGTCACCTATCCCGGTACTTACGATCAGGGCAAAGCCTCATTTTATTAAAGACAGTTTCAGTACCTTCGGTGGTTAGAATTCAATTTGCTAATTTGCTGATATGCTGATGTGCTGATGATATAATGGGCTAATTTTCATGAGTATGAAAAAAATACCAGTGAGAAAAGATCAAAATATTTGATTAATAAAAAACTATTTCAAAAAAAATTATACAAAAAGGTGAATTAATAATCTTATCAATCCAAATTATCAAATCAACACATCTACCCATCGGTACAACATCAAATTAGCAAATTAGCACATTAGCACATTAGCAAATCAACAGATAGCATTGTTTAAAAATTTATTGAGTGGCACAAGCGCAGTAAATACTTCTTCGATTTCATTAAAAAGTTTATCACTTTGAAGCATCTTTAAACTAAGGGTTTTTGACACAGAATAGTTTTTGAATTTTAAATAATCAATATAAGCAAAGTCTTTTGGGAAATCTTTCGGGGCAGTCTTCAACTTCGCTTCATCGTCGATTTGGCCAAAATATTTCACGAACACAGGGTTTTGAACGATATTAAGAAATTCGTCGATGTTATCATAAATTTCGGTTCTCAGTTTTTTCAGTACATCGGGCATAGGCATGTATATTCCTCCGGCAAGCATATTCAATCCTGGTTCGATATGGAAATAATATCCGGCACATCCGCTTTTTTTGCCTCCTTTAACAAGGTATGCCCCAAAGTTGGTTTTATATGGAGTTTTGTCCGGTGAAAACCTGGTATCGCGGTATATTCTATAAGTACAGTCTTTTGGTTCGAGGTAAGCAACTTCTTTATCGATCTTCCCGGTCAGGGCAATCAATTTGGCCGTGAAATCTTCGAATTCGGTTTTAGCTTCTTCGAACCATTTCTTATTTTTCTGAAACCATTCCCGGTCGTTGTTCTTTTTTAAAGCTTCAAGAAACCCTGTAATTTTTGTGCTTATCATATTCTTAAATTTGAGTTTAAATAATTTAATCTACTCCGAAAAGTTGAAGAACCCCTAAATCCCCTAAAGGGGACTTTTTGTAGTGGACTCATAGTTTAAAGTATAATTATTAATAATTCGGTAAACTTTTTGTGAACGGCGAAGCCATCAACGAAGTTAAATTTTGTGACTTGGTGATTTTGTGGCAATTAAGAATATATTAACCACTAAAAAAAAGCACAAAAGCCCACGAAATAAATACTTTCAAAATTTGTAATTAAAAATTTACCGAACTGTTGAATATGAAAAATTGATAAAAATTTATAATTGTTTAACTATCAGTTGCCCAATCTAAATCCCTGATCTAAAAAAACTGCTGTTTATTAGTATTTTAGGACAAAATTAATAAACATTTATGTAAAGATGAGTAGCTTTATTCTGTTAAAAATAATTTCCTTTTGATCAAAAACATTCACAGGCTAAAATAGTTTATTAATTTTGACAGCAGAAATTTATATTAGCGCAAACTTAATTCAGAATTCTTAATTCAGAATTCTGAATTAATTTATAATCCAACGCAATTATTTTTAATAATACTTTTTGCACTGAACAATTACCTAATGCCTAATATCTAATACCTGATTTATGAAGCGATATGCAATAATTGTTGCCGGTGGCACCGGGCATCGTTTTGGCACAGATACCCCCAAACAGTTTTTACTTTTGAAAGGTGTACCTAT
>CAVSGB010000227.1:0-3310 GCA_963726845.1 uncultured Bacteroidota bacterium
TTAAATTACCAACGGCAGATATAAAATAGGCATCATTATAGTTATAACTAAAATTAGCAACATATGATGCCAGATAACGTATTACAGACCCATTTCTGCCCATAAGCAGCCATTGAATTTCGCAGGTACGAATAACTATTTAGTTCACCTTGCATAGTATCAACCTTCCACCACAAGTTATCTTCATAAAACCTAATTGCACCAACAATATCAATGTTATGCTTGTTAAATGTATTAAAATAGGATATGTTATATTGATGATTTAAAAGAAAAACATCTTCATTACTTTTAACTATAGTGCCATATGAATTATAATAATAATTGGAATATCTAAGCATTAATGACTCCATGGCATTGATGCTCAAATGATCACCCAGTTCGAGCCTTGCAGAACTACTAATTATATGTGACTTTATTCCTAAATTATTAAGGTTATTATCAATTATTGATTGCATTGGTTCTTTAACCCTAAAGGATGGATATGTGCTATATGTCCTTCTATAAGGAATTCCATGACTATCAAAATAAAGCGAATCTGGCGTTGATTTATAACATGGCGAAGTTGTAATGCCATTTATTAACAATAGGTTCCCTAAATATGTGTCTTGATTATTATTATTGTCTTGTGAACTAACCCGATAACCAATATCAATTGCTAATTTTTTTAAAAATACCCGACTAATCCTTGAGGAAAAGGTATATCTTTTGTAATTAGTATTGGGCAGAATGCCTGCTTCATCAGTATAGTTTCCCGAAATATAGTATTTTATTGTTTTAATTGTACCCGATGCTGATAATTGATATTCTTTTGTATAACCTGTACGGAATATTTCTTTTTGCCAATTATTATTTGCAATAGTATCAGACATTTTTGGATAATAACTTACCAAATTTAAGTTTAAATTGTTTTTAGCCAAACTCAACGAATTAAGTAAATCTTTTGTATTCATCAAGTCGTAAAAATTATTGAACCACTGTAACCCAAATTTCGTAGAAAAATTAATCTCATTCTCACCACCTTTCTTTGTATCTATAAGCACTACCCCATTTCCCCCTTGAAACCCATACAAAGCTGTGGCCGAAGCATCCCTAAGTATGGTTACATTTTCTATGTCATGGATATTTAAGTCAGCAATTCCTAGGCTTGACAAATTTACTATTGGCACTGGAACACCATCTACAACATACAATGGTTCTGCCGAAGAAAAAAATGAGTTTTGTCCACGTATCCTTATTTTTTCATGATCGCCGGGCGAACCAGATGTTTTCGTAGCCCAAACACCTGCAACACTTGCATGCAAAATATCTGAAGCATTATTTGTATTCTGGAGTTCGATTGTCTTACTGCCAATAGTAGGAATATCACGGCCATATTCCATGTTTCCAAAGAACTTACGCTGGCTTGTAATCTTAACTTCATCAATATTTGTAAGTGATTGTTGAAGTGCAACGGAAAGAAACATATCTCCATTTAAACTTACCGGAAGTTCTTTGTTTTCATATCCGGTATAACTAAATACCATTGTATAATCACCGGGAACAAGCCTAATTGAAAAGGAACCTTTTGCATTCGTAGTGGTTCCCTTATTAGTTCCTTTTATTAATAAAGTTACTCCTATTAATGTATCCCCATTTGTTACATCTTTAACAATACCTTGAACTGGATAATTAATTTGTGATGTTAGGTTATTTGATAAAATCAAAAACATTAAAGTAACCAGGCAAACTGTATTAATTTTCATATTTAGTTTTTTAAATATTTAATACGCTTAATTATTCTCTTTAAATATCTAGTGTTGTCTTATATAAAATCATTAGCACATTGGCATATTAAATAATTAACACATTAGCATCTCACCACCATACCTGTTTCCCGTTTTCCCATGTAAATATCCGTTCTTCTTTGCCACCGCTTAAATCCCTTAACCAAAGTATTGAACCTTTTGGAACATTATTAAATTCAACTGACGTATCACGTGCAATTATTTTTCCCAATGTCATAAACCTTTCATTATTCCAGTACAACAACTCATACTCGTCACTTGGTTGTATGCTGTTCATGTCATTACGGGCTATATAGCGTATCTTGGCAACAGTGGCAGGATTATCAAGTTTTAAGCCTACATATTTATCAATTATATTTGGCCTGGCATCCTCGAAAAAAGTTTGGGAATTATTGTCAAAACAAAGTTTTGGTGTATAAGGGTTGTATTTTCGCCCGGTGCTTCCTATGGGGTTGCCTTTTACTATTTGTCCTGTAGGTGTTATAAACTCTATTTCTCCAATACTTGCACCATCGCCATCGTAAGGCAATTTTAATTCTTCTTTTGAAAAAACAAACCTCAGGTATTTGAAACTTGAATTTGAGCAAGAACTTAGTCCTTCGAAATGTTCACCCGGTGTTTCTTTTATTTTTGCCAAAGTTATGGCATCGGAAAAATCGCGCTGGTTAGCCCCTTCAAACCTACCTCCATTTAGGCATTCCAACCAATTGATCTTGCGCCTGTGCATGTAATATTTTCGGGTCAGCTTTACTTTACATAATTCTTTTTGCGGTTCAATATATTGGATATTTCCTTTCTTGCTTATTGTAAATGGCACTGATGCAGGAGTTTCTTTTCCGTTTGTATAATAAAGTGGCAAATACAAAACATCCTTTCCCAAATTGTTAAATATTGCATATTTATTATCAATTATTTCGGCATAATCTATTGCTGTCCATCCGGCATCATTAAAAACTCCCGCATAAACATATTTTGTGTTTTTAGGTATATTTTTAAGTTGAAGCTTTACATTAGTCACTGCAACATATTGTTGTGTTATATCAAAAAAATTGGGTTCTTTAAAAGTTTGCGGCACATCCCCTTTTGTATCTTCCAAAAGCTTTTCTATTTTTTTATTTGTCGAGAATGTTTTGCGATAGACTTTGCCTATTTTATACTTATAAGCAACAAAGGCATTTATATCGTTCAAAGCTTCTTCGAAACTTACAAAGTTTCCGTTCGGTCCATAACAGAATTCCAGTAATGTGTATTGTGGTCATTTCCATATTGTGGCAGGTAATCAATTGTGGCCGGAATACCAAAGGAACGCATTATCATGGCTTTGTAATTCGAATTATCGGTACAAGCCCCATACATGGCTTTTAGTATCAGACTGGGGGGAATGGATACAATATACCTGCCAAACCCATCGGAATATTTTAATTCTGAGTTCCGGTTTAACTTTCGTGCAATATCAATAATATCATCTTCTCCTTTTATTGAATCGTGTATCCATTTGAACTTTTCAGTAAACATTTCACGCCAGG
>CAVSGB010000228.1:0-7454 GCA_963726845.1 uncultured Bacteroidota bacterium
TAAACGCGGCTGTGAAGTTAGCGATGTGATGAAAGCCATTTATTATATTATGGAACAGCAGATTACCGAAACTGGCCAGGCCCTTGCAGTTACAGGTGGACAAGTGATGTTACATTAATGTGTAAATTTATTAATGTGCTAATATGCCAATGAAGACTAAAGCAGTCCGACTTTACGGAAAAAATGATTTGCGGCTCGAAGAGTTTGATCTACCGGCGCTAAAAGAAGATGAAATACTGGCGCGCGTGGTTACCGACAGCCTTTGCATGAGTTCGTATAAAGCCACCAAACGAGGAAGCGATCACAAACGCGTTCCCAATGATATTGCCTACAATCCGGTAATTATTGGCCATGAGCTATGTGGTGAAATAATTGATGTACTCAAAAAATGGGAATCGCAGTTCAGGCCGGGGATGAAGTTTAGCGTTCAGCCTTCGCTTGGCGAAGCAAGCTTCGATGCTGCCGGGTTTTCATTTCAATGGTTTGGCGGAGATGCTACGTATGTTATTATTCCAAATATTTATCTGGAAAGAAATTGTATAATTGAGTATAATGGGGAAGGATTTTTCCCAGGCTCTTTATCTGAGCCGTATTCTTGCGTCATAGGCACATACAAGTCGCATTACCACACGCAAAATGGGTCATATACACATCAAATGGGTATTCGCCAAGATGGTAACATGGCGTTGATAGCAGCAGTCGTGGCCGATGTGTTTGGCCGCTTTGGATTGCATAGTAAATTCTGATAGAAAGCCATCTTTTCTTATAGTTACCGATATTGATGACAGCCGTTTAGCCCGTATTAAAAAGCAGATACCACCTGAAAAGGCAAAGGACAATGGCATTGAATTGGTGTATTTGAATACAAAAGATATTCCCGATATAAAATCTAAACTTCTATCTTATACCGAAAATAAAGGGTTTGACGACATATTAGTATTTGCCCCGGTAAAACCGGTTGTGGAAATGGCAGATTCCATCCTTGCAAAAGATGGTTGCCTAAACTTTTTTGCAGGCCTTTCAGATACTGAATTCAAAGCCGAATTAAATTTTTACGATGTTCATTATAACGCTACCCACGTGGTTGCTACAAATGCTGGCAATACAGATGACTTGAAAGATGCACTGGAAATGCTGAGCTCAAAAAAACTAAACCCTTCATTTTTGGTTACACATATTGGTGGCCTTAATGCTGTGATTGAATCTACTATGAGCCTTCCAAACCTTCCAGGTGGCAAGAAACTTATTTATACTAATCTTAACCTGCCCCTCAAAGCAATTAATGATTTCGGCATGTTAGGAGTTCAAAATGGATTATTTAAAGAATTGGATAAAATCACGCAAAAGCACAATGGCCTGTGGTCGGTGGAAGCAGAGAATTATTTATTAGAACATGGGAATAAAATTTAATATAATATTCTATGCCGTTTAGCTAAGGATTTTTTACCTCCCCTGCCCCTCCTTAAAAAAGGAGGGAAAACTGGTTCAGTGCCTCGTTCCAGTTATAGCCCCTTATTAAGGGGTTGGGGTTAACGGGCGATAAAAATTAAACTAAATTAAACAGCAACTGAAAATGCAGCATTTCCTGGCAATTGATATTGGTGCTGAAAGCGGAAGGCTCATCCTGGGAATTCTCGAAAACGAGAAACTTTCATTGAAAGAAATTTATCGCTTTGCCAATGGAATGCTAAATATCCAGGAAAAATATTATTGGAATATCGGCCAGTTGTACAAGGAAATTTTAAATGGTTTCGAAATTTGTGTTCAACGCGAAAAAATTCAACCTGAATCTATCGGAATTGATACCTGGGGTGTTGATTATGGCTTGCTTTCAGCAGATGGCACATTATTGGGATTGCCTTATGCTTACCGCGACCTGCGAACTGAAAATGCAATAGAAGAATTTTCTAAAATCGTTTCAAAAGAAAAAATATATAAACTTACCGGCAACCTCTTTGCACCTTACAACACGCTTTTTCAGTTATATGCTGCCAACAAAAATCACCCAAAACTTCTTGAAGCAGCATCTGATCTTTTATTCATGCCGGATTTGCTGGCATATATGCTTACGGGTACAAAAAAAACTGATTTTTCTTTTGCCACAACTTCCCAACTCTATAACCCGATTGAAAATAAATGGGAAAAGGAACTTTTTGCCAACCTTGGAATTTCAATTGACCTGATGCAGGAAATTGTTGAACCGGCTCATTAATTGGCTATTTGGATGGCATCGTATGCAAAACCACCGGGTTAAATAAAATACCCGTAATTGCAGTAGCCACACACGATACCAACTCGGCAATAGCAGCCATACCAGCCATTGAAGACAACTGGGCATTTATTAGTTCTGGCACCTGGTCATTAATGGGCTTCGAATCGCAAACCCCGATAATTAACGACAAGGCTTTTCAATTAAATTTTTCAAATGAAGGCGGTGTTGGGCATACTTTCGACATTCTTAAAAACCATACAGGATTATGGATTTTACAACAATGCCGAAATGCCTGGAAAAACAAAAACTACGATTATGGTACATTAGTTCAAATGGCAGAATTGGCAAAGCCTTTTAAGGGATATATTGATATTGACGATATGCAATTCCTAAATCCTTCTGATATACCAGAGGCTATAAACAACTTCTTAAAAACAACAAATCAAAATACACTTGAAGACGATGGCCAAATGGTCAGGATTATTTTAGAATCATTGGCGCTAAAGTATGCCGAAACATTTCATCAAATCACAGATTTAAAGGGAACTCAACCTGAGAAACTTTATTTATCAGGCGGAGGCTTGAACAACGAGGTTTTATGCCAATATACTGCCAATGCAACGGGCGTTCCGGTGAAAACCGGATTAACAGAAGGATTTGCAGCCGGAAACATTATGGTACAGGCATTGGGAAAAGGAACCGTGAAATCACTTGAAGGTATTAGAAAAATTATTGCCAATTCTTTCGAATCCAAAACGTATTATCCAAAGCAGACGGAGTTGTGGAAAGAAAAGGCATTGGAATATTCAGCAAAAATTTATCATAAATAATAAAAACTAAAAGCATGGCAAACGATTTTAAAATGAACAAGCCAGAAAACAGGCACAGGGGAAGGCTCCCAAAAATAGGTATCCGTCCAACCATTGACGGCCGCATGAATGGCGTACGAGAATCGCTCGAAAACCAGGTAATGCAGATGGCCAAAAGTGCTGCTAAGTTTTTAACAGATAATCTGCAGCATCCCGATGGAAATAAGGTAGAATGTGTTATTGCCGATAGCTGCATTGGCGGGGTTGCGGAATCTGCCATGACCGCTGAGAAGTTTGAGCGTGAAAACGTTGGCCTTTCGCTTACCCTTACGCCATGCTGGTGCTATGGAAGTGAAACCATTGACATGAACGCAACTATTCCAAAAGCAATTTGGGGGTTCAATGGCACTGAGCGACCTGGCGCTGTTTATCTTGCAGCTGTCCTTGCCGGGCATAACCAAAAAGGGTTGCCGGCGTTTGGTATTTATGGCCGCGATGTACAGGATGCTTCCGACACTTCTATCCCTGCCGATGTTCAGGAAAAGTTGTTGCGCTTTGCAAAAGCAGGTTTGGCTGTGGCTACCATGCGTGGAAAATCATATCTCTCAATGGGTGCAGTTTCTATGGGTATTGCCGGTAGTATTGTGAACGAGCCATTTTTCCAGAATTATCTTGGCATGAGGAATGAATACATTGACATGACCGAGTTCACACGTCGGATTAATGAAAATATTTTCGATACAAATGAATTTAAACGGGCGCAACAGTGGGTTAAACAATACTGTTGCGCCCGTTTAAATTCATTTGTATCGAAAAATATTTTCATTAATCCGACGTGTGAACTCGGTTATGTCAATGTATTCATTCCTCATGCCAAGATAATTCTGGAAAAATGGCTCGTTCACAATACTACGGCAAAACCCATAGAGACTGCACCGATTGAGAGTATATGATTTTCCACGCATGGTAGCCACAGCCAAACCTGCTTTTGCAAAGCGCAACAACTTTTCCTGAACATCGGCAGGGATAGAAGTGTCGGAAGCATCCTGTACATCGCGGCCATAAATACCAAACGCCGGCAACCCTTTTTGGTTATGCCCGGCAAGGACAGTGCAAGATAAACAGCGCCAGGTCGCTCAGTGCCATTGAACCCCCAAATTGCTTTTGGAATAGTTGCGTTCATGTCAATGGTTTCACTTCCATAGCACCAGCATGGCGTAAGGGTAAGCGAAAGGCCAACGTTTTCACGCTCAAACTTCTCAGCGGTCATGGCAGATTCCGCAACCCCGCCAATGCAGCTATCGGCAATAACACATTCTACCTTATTTCCATCGGGATGCTGCAGATTATCTGTTAAAAACTTAGCAGCACTTTTGGCCATCTGCATTACCTGGTTTTCGAGCGATTCTCGTACGCCATTCATGCGGCCGTCAATGGTTGGACGGATACCTATTTTTGGAGCCTTCCCTGTGCCTGTTTTCTGGCTTGTTCATTTTAAAATCGTTTGCCATGCTTTTAGTTTTTATTATTTATGATAAATTTTTGCTGAATATTCCAATGCCTTTTCTTTCCACAACTCCGTCTGCTTTGGATAATACGTTTTGGATTCGAAAGAATTGGCAATAATTTTTCTAATACCTTCAAGTGATTTCACGGTTCCTTTTCCCAATGCCTGTACCATAATGTTTCCGGCTGCAGATCCTTCTGTTAATCCGGTTTTCACCGGAACGCCCGTTGCATTGGCAGTATATTGGCATAAAACCTCGTTGTTCAAGCCTCCGCCTGATAAATAAAGTTTCTCAGGTTGAGTTCCCTTTAAATCTGTGATTTGATGAAATGTTTCGGCATACTTTAGCGCCAATGATTCTAAAATAATCCTGACCATTTGGCCATCGTCTTCAAGTGTATTTTGATTTGTTGTTTTTAAGAAGTTGTTTATAGCCTCTGGTATATCAGAAGGATTTAGGAATTGCATATCGTCAATATCAATATATCCCTTAAAAGGCTTTGCCAATTCTGCCATTTGAACTAATGTACCATAATCGTAGTTTTTGTTTTTCCAGGCATTTCGGCATTGTTGTAAAATCCATAATCCTGTATGGTTTTTAAGAATGTCGAAAGTATGCCCAACACCGCCTTCATTTGAAAAATTTAATTGAAAAGCCTTGTCGTTAATTATCGGGGTTTGCGATTCGAAGCCCATTAATGACCAGGTGCCAGAACTAATAAATGCCCAGTTGTCTTCAATGGCTGGTATGGCTGCTATTGCCGAGTTGGTATCGTGTGTGGCTACTGCAATTACGGGTATTTTATTTAACCCGGTGGTTTTGCATACGATGCCATCCAAATAGCCAATTAATGAGCCGGTTCAACAATTTCCTGCATCAGGTCAATTGAAATTCCAAGGTTGGCAAAAAGTTCCTTTTCCCATTTATTTTCAATCGGGTTATAGAGTTGGGAAGTTGTGGCAAAAGAAAAATCAGTTTTTTTTGTACCCGTAAGCATATATGCCAGCAAATCCGGCATGAATAAAAGATCAGATGCTGCTTCAAGAAGTTTTGGGTGATTTTTGTTGGCAGCATATAACTGAAAAAGCGTGTTGTAAGGTGCAAAGAGGTTGCCGGTAAGTTTATATATTTTTTCTTTTGAAACGATTTTAGAAAATTCTTCTATTGCATTTTCAGTTCGCAGGTCGCGGTAAGCATAAGGCAATCCCAATAATGTGCCATCTGCTGAAAGCAAGCCATAATCAACACCCCAGGTATCAATTCCGATAGATTCAGGTTGAATTTTTTCGCGTTGAACACAAATTTCGAAACCATTTAAAATTTCCTTGTACAACTGGCCGATATTCCAATAATATTTTTCCTGGATATTTAGCATTCCATTGGCAAAGCGATAAATTTCTTTCAATGAAAGTTTCTCGTTTTCGAGAATTCCCAGGATGAGCCTTCCGCTTTCAGCACCAATATCAATTGCCAGGAAATGCTGCATTTTCAGTTGCTGTTTAATTTAGTTTAATTTTTATCGCCCGTTAACCCCAACCCCTTAATAAGGGGCTATAACTGGAACGAGGCACTGAACCAGTTTTCCCTCCTTTTAAGGAGGGGCAGGGGAGGTAAAAAATCCTTAGCTAAACGGCATAGAATATTATATTAAATTTTATTCCCATGTTCTAATAAATAATTCTCTGCTTCCACCGACCACAGGCCATTGTGCTTTTGCGTGATTTTATCCAATTCTTTAAATAATCCATTTTGAACTCCTAACATGCCGAAATCATTAATTGCTTTGAGGGGCAGGTTAAGATTAGTATAAATAAGTTTCTTGCCACCTGGAAGGTTTGGAAGGCTCATAGTAGATTCAATCACAGCATTAAGGCCACCAATATGTGTAACCAAAAATGAAGGGTTTAGTTTTTTTGAGCTCAGCATTTCCAGTGCATCTTTCAAGTCATCTGTATTGCCAGCATTTGTAGCAACCACGTGGGTAGCGTTATAATGAACATCGTAAAAATTTAATTCGGCTTTGAATTCAGTATCTGAAGGGCCTGCAAAAAAGTTTAGGCAACCATCTTTTGCAAGGATGGAATCTGCCATTTCCACAACCGGTTTTACCGGGGCAAATACTAATATGTCGTCAAACCCTTTATTTTCGGTATAAGATAGAAGTTTAGATTTTATATCGGGAATATCTTTTGTATTCAAATACACCAATTCAATGCCATTGTCCTTTGCCTTTTCAGGTGGTATCTGCTTTTTAATACGGGCTAAACGGCTGTCATCAATATCGGTAACTATAAGAAAAGATGGCTTTCTATCAGAATTTACTATGCAATCCAAAGCGGCCAAACACATCGGCCCGACCGCTGCTATCGACGCCATGTTACCATCTTGGCGAATACCCATTTGATGTGTATATGACCCATTTTGCGTGTGGTAATGCGACTAGTATGTGCCTATCATGCAAGAATACGGCTCAGATGAAGAGCCTGGGAAAAATCCTTCCCTGTATACTCAATTATACAATTTCTTTCCAGATAAATATTTAAACCAATAACATACGTAGCATCTGCAGCAAACCATTGAAATGAAAACCCGGCAGCATCGAAGCTTGCTTCGCCAAGCAAAGGCTGAACACTAAACTTCATCCCCGGCCTGAACTGCGATTCCCATTTTTTGAGTACATCAATTATTTGGCCGCATAGCTCATGGCCAATAATTACCCAGTTGTAGGCAATATCATTGGGAACGCGTTTGTGATCGCTTCTAATGGTGGCTTTATACGAACTCCATGCAAAGGCTGTCGGTGACCGCGCGCGCCGTATTTCATCTTCTTTTGGCGCGCCGGTAGATCAAACTCTTCGAGCCGCAACCGTAAAGTCGGACTGCTTTTAGTCTTCATTGGCATATTAGCACATTAATAAATTTACA
>CAVSGB010000229.1:0-18139 GCA_963726845.1 uncultured Bacteroidota bacterium
TCGGACAGCCCGGCTGGCTTGTGCACCTGCGCGACCCGTCTCGCAAGATTGATCCCTACGTGGTGCTTAAGGATCAAAGCGTTTCGACGTCAGAGCAAACGCCGGGTTCTCTGCTTGGTCCCGAGTCCGCCGGCCATATTATTGACCCAATAACCGGAAGCCCCATCGATACGCGATTCGCGGTCAGCGTCATCACCTCTTCTGGAACTCCTTCCGATGGGCTTTCCACCACGTTGCTGCTTCTGGGCCCGAAGGCGGGGAAGCCTGTGGTCGAGGGCATGAGCCAATAAAAAGCAGGTTTATATTTCTGAAAACAGCCAGTCACAGGATATTATTGTCAACGGAAACCTCAATCCAATTGCTGTTGAAAGAGGCGAATACATCACAATACATAGTATTTTATTTGACTATAATTCCGATACGATTAACAGGGAGGCAAGTTTAATGTTGGAACGCCTTATCCATATTATGAATACAAACCCGGAGCTTTCGCTTGATATTGCAGGCCATTGCGACAGTAAAGGAGATTTCGGTTACAATAGAAAACTTTCGCTTCAGCGTGCCCGGGCAGTTGCAAATTATTTTATTTCACATGGAATTGAGCCTTCGAGGTTCATTACCCATGGGTTTGGCGATGTTCTTAAAATTGCTAAAAATACTAAAGCGGATGGCTCCGATAACCCGGCTGGAAGAAGGTTTAACCGAAGGGTCGAAATCCGGGTTGTTAATTACGACGAATCCAAAATAATAGTTGAAGAACCTGCTATTCCACAAAATTTGAGAATTCAGGAAAATTATGATTATATTATTTGTTTATCCGAAAATAATTCAATTATTGATAAATCGAAATGGGCACGTTCATTAGATACATCAATCATTTCAGTTGCTAATATCGACAATCAATATTTTTATTTGTATGGGTTTCCATCTTCAAAAATCGAAGCATTGTCGAGATTGAAAAAAATTAATAATATTATTCATGAAGCTTTTATTGTTCCTCAGAAATATTTTGAAGTTTTAAATAATAGAAGTCAATTTAAAAATGAAAAAAGTTTTACCATACAACTGGAGGCACTAAAAAGATATGTTGACGTATCCTTTTTTAGTAACATTCAAAATGTTGAATATCATCCCGGCTCTGATGGGCTGAACCGCTATACATGGGGAATTTTCAAGTCGTATGCAGAAGCCTCAGGAAATTTGAAAATGATAAAAGATAAAGGGTACAAAGATGCTTACGTTGTGCCAGTTTCAAAATTTAAAAATGATGTTCAACGAAAAGATTCCGGGAATACAATAAAATTTAATTAAGAGGTTTGGGTTTAAAAGAGAATTTTGAGAGAGAAATTTCAATTATTTTAGATTATCCAAAATTTCATTCCATCCGTCATCTGAGATTTTTGCACCAATAGTTTCGACTACTTTCCCTGCTGCAAGCGAACCCAGCCAAGCGCACTTTTCCAAGGGCCATTCTTTTGAAAGTCCATAAAGAAACCCTGATGCATATAGATCGCCGGCGCCGGTTGTATCAATGGCATTTGCTTTTATAGCCTCTGCTTTCACAATTTCATTCCCGCGTTTTATCATCGAACCTTTCGAACCAATTTTAACAACTGCTATTTTACTCATTGTTGAAATTGTGTACAAAGCTTTCTCCGGTTCTTCTCCTGTGAGTGATTTAGCTTCTTCTTCATTAGCAAAAACAATATCAACCGATTCTTTGATTTTTTTTATTAAATATTCCCGGTTCAAATCAACAACATTGAAACTTGCCAAATCAAGGGATATTTGCAGGCCTTTCAATTTTGCCAATTCAATTGCTTTGTCAACCAAATCGTGGTTGAAGACCAAATATCCTTCGAGGTGCAGCAGATCGAAACCATCGAAATATTCAGGATTCAGATCGTCAGCGCCTAATTCAACAGCAGCTCCAAGATATGTTGCAAATGTTCGCTCAGAATCCGGGCTGATAAAAGTCATGGCTCGACCGGTTTCATCTTTGCCATTCAGCAAAACAGGCGAAATTTTATTTTTAATTAAGTCTTCGGCAAATATTTTTCCATAATTGTCATCGCCAATCTTCCCTATATACGATGCCTTCATGCCAAGCCGTGCAAGCCCATGTATGGTATTGGCCGCCGAACCGCCCGATGTAAGCTGAGGATTGCTGCTTTTTGTCGCCAGGGTAAGCATATCTACAAAATGCTTTTCTACCAATTGCATTGAGCCTTTGGGAAGGTTAAATTCGTTAAGGAAATGGTCGCTGTCTAATTTAATAAGTACATCAACGAGGGCATTTCCAATTCCAATAATTTTATTCATCTCTTAAAATTTACAATAATTTCTTCCGTAAACTTTTATCTTAAAGGCCGTCAGGAACCTGCATGAAGTCTTACTTTTTATTTAATGATAATATATTCTGATGCGGGTTTCAAATATAGGAAATATAATAAAGTGCTTCAAATATTAAACTATTTTTTAATTTCGCAGCTTTGTTAAAATAATAGTTCAGTAATAATTAAGAGTAAAACCCTCGATCGTTTGATTATTAATTACCCCGGCTTTAGTTCAAAACTTAATGTAGTAATGTTACAAAAAATGAAGTTATTTCTATCTTTTGCTTTTATAATTTTCATTGGTTCGTTAATTAAAGCCCGGGAAAATCCAAAAATATTATACCTTGATACATTGGAAAGCTGGAACCTGCATTTTCAATTTACTTCAGTAAACCAATACCATGCTGCATTTCGTGCATTATACAGCGGGACAAACAGTTTGAAACCGGAAGCAGAAGAGGCAATGTCGGTGACATCAACTTTATATTATGGACAGCGCTTGTGGCAAGGCGCTGCATTTTATTTAAACCCTGAAATTGCAGGTGGTAGAGGAATGAGTTCGGCTTTGGGTGTCGCGGGTTATCCAAACGGCGAGTGTTTCAGGATTGGTGATGCAACGCCTACATTATACGCTGCAAGATATTTTCTTCATCAACATATTGCTTTAAGCAGCGAAGGATATGAAAAAGTCGATGATGATGAAAATTTGATTAAAGACTGGATTCCTGCCAGGCGGTTGACAATTACAGCCGGTAAATTTTCTTTGGCAGACATTTTTGATAATAATGCTTATGCCCACAATCCCCGTCAACAATTTTTGAATTGGGCGCTCATGGGTAGCGGCGCATTTGACTATGCAGCCAATACACGCGGGTATAATTATGGAATAGCAGTTGAATTAATATATCCACAATGGACATTCCGGGTGGCAGGTTCTGCTGTTCCTAAAGTAGCCAATGGCCCCGATTTGGAATTTAAGTTCAACAAAGCTGTTGCTTATACCAGTGAAATTGAGTACAAACCTGCATTATTATCAGGGCCGGGAAGTATCAGGTTTTTGGCTTTTAGAAATTTATCAAGGGCTGGCAATTATTTAGATGCCATAAATGATTTTAAAAATGGAACAGACACTACCTTAAATGTTAATTCATTAACAACTTATGGCGGAAAAAAGTTTGGGCTTAGCTTAAGTGCCGATCAGGAATTGTTTAAAAATTTTGGTGTTTTTCTACGTGCCGGTTGGAATGACGGGCATTATGCAACATGGGCATTTACCGAAATAGACAGGAGTTTTTCAACAGGGATTAACTTAAATGGCGACTTATGGCGCAGAAAAGATGACAATATTGGCCTCGCATTGGCAGTAAATGGAATTTCGGATGACCATATAAAATTTCTTAATGCCGGAGGTTACGGATTTATCATTGGCGATGGGAAACTAACCCATTATGCCGAATCAATAATTGAGTTATATTACCTGATGAAAATATCTTCTTTTTTTTACCTTTCTGCCGATTATCAATTTGTAAATAACCCGGCTTATAATAAGGATAGGGGACCTGTGAATGTTTTTGCCCTCAGGGCGCATACAGAATTTTAATCTCATTGGGTAAATTCCCCGCCGCTAGCGGCGAAAATATGGATCAAATGAAATGGCCACGAATGCACGAATTATTTATTTGTGCATTCGTGGCTATTATTAAAAATTTGAGTGTTAGCAGTATTTTACTTTTATCTCTCAATTTTTCAAATTGAACAAAATAATATCCAAAAGTTTATTTTTAGGCAGACTACGGATACCCCGTCCGATTGCGGCGGGGCAGTTCATTGAAACCTGATTTCAACCCTCCGGTTTAATTCCCGTCCTTTTTCCGAAGAATTATCAGCAACAGGATTATCTTTTCCAAAACCTTTTATAATAAATTTAGTATTTACCGAAATACCCTTGTCTAAACATCCTGCAACAGATTTTGCCCTTTTTTCAGACAATTCCAGGTTGTATTTAGCACTTCCAATGTTATCTGTAAAGCCCGAAATTTCTAATGTTGAAATATTATTGTCCCGAAATTTCAAATCTAAACTGTCAAGAATTGGGTTATAAAATTTGTTTATTGAATAACTGTCAAAATCAAAATTTATAATTACAATTTCACTATTTTTCTCTTTTAGTTTATTATTTATTCTGTTTTGCAAATTTTGGATTCCGGTTAAAGGCAAAACAAATACATCATCGATTAAATAATACGAACAGTTAAGTGATCCTTTTGAAGAAACAGGTTTCATCGAGGTTTCATTGTCCGGTTGAAAATTACCGATAATTACGAATTGTTCATTGCCGGTTGCTTTATAAATTTCTCCCAATTCTGTCCATTTGTATTGTTCAGAGATTATTCTATTGTCTTTATATATAAGTTGGGGTTTGAATGGAAGATGTTCAATTGATTTTAGGATATCAGCTAAAGTATCTGAAAGAAACATTCCCAGCCCGTTAATAGCAACCGGCGAGTTTCCGGCCAGTGATGCGGAAAATCCCAGGTAATAAAAAGTATCATTAATTAATTTTCTTTTTAAAGAAGCTTCAATGTATTCCCGTTTTTCTTCCAAATTGCCATTCCCGTTAATATACATTCCTGCAATAAGACCGGCATAACCATTACCAGATTTAGCATACAATTTTCCTACCCAATTGTCCGGCACTCCCGATTTATTGCTGCAAGCATTGAAATAATCCGGTGTACCAAGGGTTGCCATAATCCAATCGTCAACAAAATAAGATTTGGGAATAATCGAGCAGCCATCCGGACATTCGCTGTATTTTTCAAAACTAAAATTAGGGACTAAATTCTGGTTGGTATCTTTTTTTATTTGGGTTATTTTGGCAGCCAATGAAGAATCGATTTGATAATCTTGTCCATTACTATTTGAAATAAAAAATAAAGCAGGAATCAGTAAATATTTGCGCATTGGACTTTTTTTAGTAAAGATAAATAATTTGAATACGCTTTCTCAATATTGCTTATTTGTAGGTATTGCCTATATTTGAATATTCAAACCATTACGATAATTTTTATTTTTTTAACGTTGATCTAAGAACTGTTTGGGTTTTAAAGAGAATTTTAACGCAGAGATTTTATTTTATAAGTATTTGAAAATATTTGAGAAAAATTATGCTAAAAGCTATTTTTGGCTTTCGAAATTATGAGAAGGCACATAGAACACAGGGCAAAAAATCGCATGCGATTTTTTAATCTCTGTGACCTCTGTGTTCTCTCTGTTTTCAGAAAGTAAATCAAAGTGAGTTTTTAAAGTACATGTAGTATGTAAATAAAAAGAAGTTTATCTCTCTGTGTTTAATTTTTTATTAACTATTCAGGTTTTACAAAATTTTGCAATATCATGGATTTTAATACGTTAAAATATTTCACGCAAAGAACGCAAAGTTCTTTCATTTATTCACTTGCGACCTTTGCGTTTTTTTCTTTGCGAAACTTTGCGTGAACCATTTTTTAAGAATTCCAAAACAGCCGCTAAGGATAAACTAAAAAGTATTTTTCATGGAAAATATCCAAATGGTTGATCTTAAAAGCCAATATTTAAGGCTTAAAAAGGAAATCGATAAGGCCATACAATCTGTTGTCGAAAATACTCAATTTATAAAAGGCCCTGAAGTTGCTTTATTTGAGAAAGAATTGTCGGAATATTTAAGTATCAAACATGTTATTGGTTGTGCAAATGGAACTGATGCTTTACAGGCTGGCACTGATGGCTTTGGGATTGAAGCCTGGCGACGAGGTAATTACCACTCCATTTTCATTTGTGTCAGCAGCTCGAAACTATAACATTGTTGAATCTTACACCGGTATTTGTTGATGTTGATCCTGATAGTTTTAATATTGATGCCGGCCTGATTAAAAATGCAATTACAAACAAAACCAAAGCTATTGTTCCGGCTATCTATTTGGGCAATGTGCTGATATGGAAGAAATAATCAAGATTGCAAATGAATTTAACCTTTATGTTATCGAAGATACAGCCCAGGCTTTGGGGGCAGATTATATTTTCAGCGATGGTAAAAAAACAAAAGCCGGAACAAATGGAGATATTGGGACGACATCTTTTTTCCCTTCAAAAAATCTTGGCTGTTTTGGCGATGGCGGCGCTATATTTACAAATGATGAACCTTTAGCAGTAAAATTAAGAAGTCTTGCAAATCACGGAATGCAAAAAAGATATTATTATGAAGCTATTGGTATGAATTCCAGGCTGGATACAATTCAGGCTGCTGTACTAAGAATAAAATTAAAACAACTTGATCAATTTAACGTTGGTAGACAGCAAGCCGCAAGCCTTTATGATAAAGGGCTTAATGACTTTGGTTGTATAGAAATTCCTGTTAGGAATGAATATTCATCGCATATTTTTAATCAATATACTATCAGGCTGAAAAAGGGAAATAATTTAGAATTGCAGGAATATTTAAAATCTTATAATGTACCATCGATGATTTATTATCCCATAGCCTTACATTTGCAGGAATCATATAAAACCTTTAATTACAAAATTGGCGATTTCACTGTAGCGGAATCGCTATGCAACAGGGTTATATCGTTGCCAATGCATACAGAGCTAAGGCCTGATCAGATAGAGTTTATTGTTGAGAAAGTAAAATCGTATTTCGCATTTAAAAGTAACTAAAATGCATAAAAATTTTTGCCTTATCGGGGTAGGTGGGTTCGTTGCAGTCCGTCATCTGAAAGCCATAAAGGAAACTAAGAATAACCTGCTCGCAACATTGGACAAGTCGGATAGTGTCGGGATTTTAGACAGCTATTTTCCGAAAGCAGACTTTTTTATTGAATTTGAGAGGTTCGACAGGCATATCGACAAATTAAAGAGACAGGGAATAAAGATTGACTATGTTACAATATGCACGCCTAATTATTTACACGATTCGCATATCCGTTTTGCTTTGCGCCATAATGCCGATGCCATTTGCGAAAAGCCTTTGGTGCTGAATCCCTGGAATATTGATGCACTGGAAGATATTGAACACGAAACGGGCCGGAAAATATTTACAATTTTGCAGTTGCGGTTGCATCCGGTTATAAAACAACTTAAAGGAAAATTAGATAGTGATACTTCAGGCAAAATTCACGAAATCGATTTAACCTATATCACGTCGCGGGGTAACTGGTATTTTGCAAGTTGGAAGGCAGTTGAAGAGAAATCAGGAGGAATAGCCACCAATATAGGGGTACATTTCTTCGATATGCTGACCTGGATATTTGGCGAAACGCAGCAAAACATTGTTCATATTATGGAGCCCAAAAGGGCAGCGGGATTTTTATATCTTAAAAAAGCCCGCGTACGCTGGTATTTAAGTGTAGATGAAAATGCCTTGCCAGAAGAAGCAAAAATTGCAGGTAAAAGGACTTACCGTTCAATTCAAATAGATGGGAAAGAACTTGAATTCAGCGAAGGGTTTACTGATTTGCATACCGATTCATACAAAGAAATACTTTCCGGGAATGGTTATACAATTAATGATGCCCGTCAAAACATTCAAATGGTTTATGATATACGTCATCAGAAACCAATCGGGTTAACAGGTGATTTTCATCCATTTGCCTTAAAAGAAATTGAGTATCATCCATTTTTGAAAAGGTAAAATGAGGATTGCCTTTGGTATGGCTTAAGCTAATTTTTATTAAGACTACATCAGTTCGGGATAAGAAATATGTTTTGGACTAAAGTACAATATATCAACTTGATGACTAACCCCAGGCTTAAGCCTGGGGTTAGTGAATGATAACTAATTAGGGGGGCTTGAGCCCTAAATAAATTTTAACGAACTGAGGTTAAGATAATAAAAGTGCTTGTTTCAATAGGGCATTTTTCTCACTTCCAGGTTATTGGATATTAAGACTTTCATAATTGAAATAATTATTTAAATTTGCGCCAAAATATTTGAACCCATGAAACCTCCATGCTTGTAAATTTTAATTTAAAGGAGCAAGCACAACTTTTCTCATTACCGAAGGGAGTAAAAGGACATGAACTTAGCTAAGCGATTTCATGAACAGAGTGAATAATATTAAAGTTCAAAGAACGAGAGCATTCGCATGGAGGTTCGCCGGAGGGGTTTTGGGAAGGTTTGAGGGCGAGACCGGCAACTAAAGATGTTTACCTACTTATGCTATTGCAAATAATAGTTTTTAAACATGTTAACTTAATTATATTCTCATGAACTACTCAGAATTTAAACGCAATATTTTTTTCAGGTTTAATTGCATAATATTTTTTATTTTCTTTACGTTTTCATTGGCAGCCCAGAACAAAGCCGCAAGCAGTGTTCAGGTCGATAACCTTTCAGACGACCAGGTTAAAGAGGTAGCCAAAAAAGTCGAGAGCAGTGGGCTTACCCAACAACAAGCAGAAGCTGCAGCACAGGCTAAAGGAATGAAGCCTGAGGAAATCCAAAAACTTAAAGACCGGGTCAATAATTTGAACAAAAACGATCAAAAAACTGCAGTTGAACAAAACAAAGAAACCACAAGACAGACTGAAGAAAAAACCGATCTGACAAACAAAATCGAGGGCAGTACAATTAATGCACTGAATCAAAGAATATTTGGCTATTCACTTTTCAACACAAAAAACCTCACATTTGAACCGGGTTTAAATTTGCCAACGCCCCAAAACTATCAGATAGGCCCGGGCGATCAAATAATTATCGATATATGGGGGGCTTCACAGGCTTATTACAAACTAACAGTTAATCCTGAAGGGACAATCATTATTGATAATGTTGGCCCTGTGTTTATTAACGGGTTAAGCATAGAAAGTGCAAGTAAAAAAGTATTAGCCCGTTTATCCAGTATATATGCCGGTTTAACGGGTTCAAACCCCAATACTTTTGCACAGGTAAGCCTTGGAAATATGCGCAGCATTAAAGTTACTATTATTGGTGAAATCAGGTTGCCAGGTACCTATACACTCCCTTCATTAGCAACTGTTTTTAATGCATTGTATGTTTCGGGAAGGCCCGGGTAACAATGGCTCATTTCGTAATATCTTAGTATATCGGGACAGTAAACTTATAACTAATTTAGATGCGTATGATTTTCTGGTTAAAGGGGACCAGAAAAATAATATCCGGTTACATGGAACCAGGATATCATTATGGTGAAACCTTATAAGGTAAGGGTAGAAATTAAAGGAGAAGTTAAAAACCCTGCAATATACGAGATTAAAGATAATGAACATATCAGCGATGTCATTGACTTTGCAGGAGGCTATACAGACAAAGCGTATTCCTACCGCCTGAAAGTAGTTAGAAATACTGATAAGGATTATAAAATAATCGATGTTGAAAATAAACAATTTGCATCATTCTCATTAGAAAACGGGGATATTTTAACTATTGACTCCATCCTTAATGTATTTGAAAACAGGGTTGAAATTCGTGGAGCTGTTGTAAGGCCCGGGCAATATGAGTTGACAAAAGGTATGACATTAAAGGATTTGATTAACATAAAAGCAGAAGGCCTTAAAGGCGATGCATTCCTTAGCAGGGCTATTATTTACAGGACTAACCCTGATTATTCCATAAGCTCGTTTCCTGGAGATTTAGCTGCAATTTTTAAAGGACAGGCTGAAGATATTCTACTTCAGAAAGAAGACATTCTCAGGGTGTTTTCTATTTATGAATTACAGGAAGGATATAATTTTACAATCGATGGTGAAGTTAATAAGCCTGGTACATATCCTTATATAAAAGAATTTTCACTTGGTGATTTGATTGCTTCAGCCGGAGGTTTCAGTGAATCTGCCTCGTTGGCAAAAATTGAAGTTGCACGACGTATTAAAAATAGCGATCCCTTAAGCAAATCTGCTCAAATTGCCGATGTTTTTCAGTTCAATGTTTCAAAAGACCTGAATTTATCCGATTCTGCATCTAAATTTATTCTCCAGCCATTCGACCAGGTAATTATTCGTCGTTCTCCCGGATATGAAATTCAAAAATTAGCCTATGTCTATGGAGAGGTTCAATACCCGGGTTCATATATTATTAAAACCAAAGAAGAGTATTTATCCGATCTCATCACCAGGGCAGGAGGCCTCAGGGCTGAAGCTTTTCCTAAAGGCGCTTATTTAACCAGGTTAGTAATTTCGGATCCGGTATTGCGGGCGAAAGCATTAAATGCTTTACGAAAAAGCAACGACAAAGAATCAGCAGAAGTTCCGGGCAATGAGACTGAACAAATTATTGGCATAAATTTAGACAAGATATTAGAGGACCCTCATTCGAAATATGATTTAATACTTCAGGAAGGCGATGTTTTAAAAATCCCGAAAGAACTCCAGACCGTGAAAATAAGCGGTGATTTATTGTACCCGGTTACCGTGCGGTTTGATAATTCGATAGGGTTAAAAAGTTATATATCTATGGCAGGTGGGTATGGACAAGAAGCCAAACCTTCCAAAACCTTTGTTATTTATGCAAACGGCATGGTAAAACGTACAAAAAGGTTTATGGGTATCAAATTTTACCCTAAAGTTGAGCCCGGGGCTGAAATTTTCGTGCCAACAAAAATAAAACAGGAAGCAAAATCCACATGGTCAATACAAGAGACGGCAATACTCGTTTCTATGTTTACTTCTTTAGGCACTATGGCAGCCACTTTAGCTTATCTTTTTAAAAAATAGTATTGTAGAATCAGGATAATAATAAAAAAATAATGCATCAAAGATTTATTATTACCTTAAATCCGCAGGTTTGAGGTTAATTGGCTGAAAGTCACGGGGTGACTAAAAAAAATTTCATTCATTTAAATTATTGAACTTTAATAAGTCACCCCGTGACTTGTGGATTTTAGGTATTACTAAAGCTATTATTGGATAAAATGAAAAAGTTGGGGAGTAATTGATGAAATTTACCCAACCCCATAGTGGATCAGGGCAAACGCATTTAAATAAAACATATATTCTTGCTTTTCAATGATATATGTGCTTTTCATTTTTTTAACTTCCCAACCCTCCTTAAAAAGGAGGGCTAACAAAGCAGTGGTATTTCAACATCACTTCCCTGTTATAGCCCCTTTTCAAGGGGTTGGGGTTTCTTAATATTTGCTGAGATTTTAATGCGTTTGCCCCGCTTAGGGACTTTAAGTGCTATTTCAGGATATAATTATTGACTTAATTTTAATTTATTTTTTATCCCAACTTATCCGATTGATCAGTTAAAAAACTAAAACCTAATATATGAAGATATTAATTACCGGTACCGCAGGGTTTATTGGTTTCCATTTAGCGAATTTATTATTACAACGGGGCGATGAAGTAATCGGGCTCGACAGCATAAATGATTATTACGATATTAACTTGAAATATGCCAGACTGGCTGAGGCTGGAATTAATAAACCCGATATTTCCTATGGCAAATTTGTTATTAGCAAAAAAAATAAAAATTATCGCTTCATCCAATTGAATTTGGAAGATCGCGGCCCGCTTCTTCAATTATTCAAAGGTGAACAATTTGATAAAGTTTGCAACCTGGCGGCTCAGGCCGGTGTTCGTTATAGCCTCATTAATCCTTATGCTTACATTGACAGCAATATTGCAGGTTTTACAAATATTCTCGAAGGGTGCAGGCACAATAATGTTAAACATTTGGTATATGCCAGTAGTTCTAGTGTTTATGGGTTAAATGAAACTATGCCTTTTTCAACACACGATAATGTCGATCATCCTGTTAGCTTGTATGCGGCAACTAAAAAAGCAAACGAGTTAATGGCTCATGCTTACAGTTATTTATATGGGTTACCTGCTACGGGTCTTCGTTTCTTTACTGTTTATGGCCCCTGGGGAAGGCCTGATATGGCCTTATTTATTTTTACCAAAGCTATTTTAGAGGAAAAGGAAATTCATGTTTTCAATAATGGTGAAATGTACCGCGATTTTACGTACATTGACGATATCGTTGAAGGGGTAAAACATGTTTTAGATAATCCTTCCCAGCCGAACTCATCCTGGTCAGGATTGGTACCCGATCCGTCTTCATCAAAAGCTCCGTATAAATTGTATAATATAGGGAATAATAATCCGGTTAAACTACTCGACTTTATAAATGAAATCGAAAGTATTACAGGTAAGAAAGCCATTAAAATAATGAAACCAATGCAACCTGGAGATGTTGCAAAGACCTGGGCTGACGTAAATGATCTCATTGAGGACTTTGGTTTTAAACCTTCTACTGATATTAATTTTGGTATAAAGAAGTTCATTGAATGGTATCGAAGCTATTATGAAAAAAATTAATAGGTTTATTTTAGAATTGTTACGAAATAACATGATCATTATCTATTAAAATTCGTGGTTATCAACGATGCAAAGCATCTGCGTTATCCGTGTCCCATTAAATATTAGAACACAGATAACACAGATTTTCAAACGCTGACAAAACTGAATATATAACCATGTTTGTGCACAAGCAAAGCGTCAACTTGCAATATCTTGGTGACTTAAAATTATAACTATTGGTCACTATGATATTTATTTTTATCTTTGAAATAAAAATATGATTGATAGAACTATAGAAAACACGATAAAAGAAAAGATTTACGGTGGAAAAGCTATAGTTGTTGTCGGTGCGCGACAAGTTGGAAAAACAACCCTATTTAGCAAGATTCTAAAAGATAAGGATTATTTATTTCTTGATGCTGATGATCCTTCTATAAGAAGTCTCTTGCAAAGTCCAACAACAGAGCAAATCAGAACATTTATCGGACAATATAAATATATCTTCTTAGACGAAGCACAGAGAATCCCGGGAATCGGACTGACTTTAAAAATAATTACTGACCAATTCAAGGGAGTTCAATTGTTTGTTAGTGGCTCTTCTTCATTTGATTTAGGAAACGAACTGAATGAGCCTTTGACTGGTAGGAAATGGGAATACGAATTGTTTCCAATTTCATGGGAAGAATATGAAAATAAAGTCGGGTTAATAAAATCTGAACAGCAAATTGAAAACAGATTGCTTTATGGATTTTATCCTGAGGTTATTAATAATCAAGGTAAAGAACGTGAGACTTTAAAAAACTTAGTTAATAGCTACTTGTATAGAGATATTTTAGCCTTTTCAGATATTAGAAAACCTGAAGTCCTTGAGAAATTATTACAAGCTTTAGCCTTGCAAATGGGGAGCGAGGTAAATTATAATGAATTATCTCAACTTATTGGAATTAATAAAATTACAGTTCAGAAATATGTTGACATATTAGAAAAGGGATATATTGTATTTCGACTGAATAGCTTTAGCCGAAACATAAGGAACGAAATAAAGCAAAACAGAAAAATTTATTTCTTTGACAATGGAATAAGAAATATGATAATTGGTAATTTTAATCAATTGGATTTAAGAGTTGACAAAGGCGCTTTGTGGGAAAACTTTTTAGTTTCTGAAAGACGGAAGCAAAATTTATATAAAGATACATTTGCAAAAATGTATTTCTGGAGGACAAAACAACAACAAGAAGTTGATTTTGTGGAAGAAATAAATGGTCAAATTGTAGGATTTGAATTTAAATGGAATAATAAAAAAACTAAATTTCCTCAAAATTTTATAGAAACCTATCAAGCGGAGGGAATTATAGTTGATCGGAATAATTTTAGAGAATTTGTGAAAATATAATAATGCCAGTGCACAATATTGGCTCACCAAACCATGCGGGTTCCAGAGGTTATGCAAGCGGGCAGCAGTTTTTCCAATGGACAGGGACGTACACAGCATAACCGCATGGTTGGTAGCTGCAAGCGATATTTCGCTAAAGATTCGTAGAAGCAGTTTGGATTTATAAAATTTAGGTATTGTATTTTAGTGGTATTTGTGCTTTAGTGATTTTGTGGCGTGAATTATTATATTCCCTAAAATCCGCAAGTCACGGGGTGACTTATTAAAGTTCAATAATTTAAATGAATGGAATTTTTTTTAGTCACCCCGTGACTTTCAGCCAATTAACCTCAAACCTGCGGATTTAAGGTATCCACTAAAGCAATACAATAAAATGCCACAAAAGGATCACAATAATTTAAAACTTTGCAATTCAAATTATATTTAATTATGAGAGAAACTAAGATTGCAGTTATCGGGCTTGGATACGTTGGGTTGCCTCTGGCGGTTGAGTTTGGAAAGAAATACAGGGTTGTTGGTTATGATATTAAACCAGTCAGGATAAATGAGCTTAATGAAGGCTATGACAGGACACTCGAAATAAATGACCGTGAATTAAAGGGAGTAATAATTGGAAAGGGTTCTCCCGGCAATTCAAAAAATGGGCTATTCTTTACATCATCAATAGATGATATCAGGAATTGCAATTATTTCATAATTACTGTCCCAACCCCTGTCGATAAATATAACAAACCAGATTTGACGCTTTTATATAAAGCCAGTGAAACAGTTGGAAAAGTGCCCTTAAAAAAGATGATATAGTGATTTACGAATCAACAGTTTACCCGGGTGCAACGGAAGAAGAATGTGTCCCGTGTCTGGAGAAAACATCCGGATTAATTTATAATTTAAATTTTTTCTGTGGATATTCTCCGGAGAGGATTAACCCGGGCGATAAGGAACATACTCTTACAAAAATAAAAAAGGTCACTTCTGGTTCAAATTATGAAACACGATTGAAAGTCGATACATTATATAAATCGATAATTACTGCAGGGACACATTTAGCCCCTTCTATAAAAGTTGCAGAGGCTGCAAAAGTTATCGAGAATTCGCAACGCGATATTAACATTGCATTTATAAATGAACTGGCGAAAATATTTGACCTTTTGGGGATTGATACCCATGAAGTCCTTGAAGCTGCCGGGACAAAATGGAATTTTCTTAAATTTAAACCGGGGCTTGTCGGAGGACATTGTATCGGGGTCGATCCATATTACCTGGCGCAAAAAGCACAGGAAGTAGGTTATAATCCTGAAATTATTTTAGCAGGCAGAAGGATCAATGATGGGATGGGAGAATATATTGCAAGCCGGGTAGTTAAATTGATGATAAATAAAGGGATCCCGGTTAAAAAATCAAATATTTTAATAATGGGGGTTACTTTCAAAGAAAACTGTCCGGATGTACGCAACACCAAAGTAATTGATATTTATAATGCCATGAAAGAATACGGCACTTTTATTAAAGTTTTCGATCCCTGGGCAGATCCGGTTGAAGTGATGCACGAATATAATATTAAAGTGATAAATAATATAGAAAACGAACATATTAAATTTGACGCAGTGATTTTAGCCGTTGCCCACCAGGAATTTAAAAAAGTAAACATCAAATCTGTAATTAAGGACAAATCTGTTATTTTTGATGTCAAAGGTGAAATTTCAAATGAGTTCATTGACGGGCGCTTGTAATTTTACTAAATTCGTAAAAAGCTAGATATTAACTTATTAGTTTCTCTACCCTTTCTCTACCCTTAGCCTACCCTTATCATATTGAATTGGTATAAAAATAATACGAAAACACTTTAGATAAGGAATATTCATATATAAATTAATGTCGTTTAGTTAAGTATACAAACCTCACCCTAAACTTAGCGAAGCGATCTCAACGAAGTTAATCCCTCTCCAATTGGAGAGGGACTTGCCCCTTCTCCGATTGGAGAAGGGGTTGGGGATAAGGTTTTCTCGTAATTAGGATTCATAATTTTTCTTAACTAAACGACATTGATATATAAGTTGTTATCGATGTATAATAAGAGTTATATTGAATTTAGTATTCCATCAGCATATGTTTATATACCCCCAAAAAAAGTATAAAAGAATATTAAATATTGCCGCCAAATCACGAAAACACAAAATTCCACAAAAAGGAATTCAAAATTTAGTGGGTTTTGGTTGATCAAACGGGAAAGTTGGGGTGTTTAATTTCAATAGGCTTATCTGTTTTATAACCCCCAACCCGTTTCAAGGGGTTGGGGTTAATTTGCAAATCATTACACCAGCTTTTTCCATTGATCCAAAAATTGCTCACCAGAGTTTCCGATTGATCCGTTTTGGTGAATTAGTGTTTTTATAGTTATTCTCCACAATTGTATCTAATTAAATTATGAGTCCACTACAAAAAGACAAAAAATAAAGAATGCCACTAAAACACAAAGACATTTAACACCACAAAAGGCTGATAGTTAAAGCGCTATATTTAGTGAAATTTTGTGTTTTTGTGTTTTGGTTGCTATAAAACACTTTTCAGAGTGACCTCAATATTAAACATTTGCAATATTTCTTATAAAAGAGCTAAAAAATTGAAATCAATAATCTAAAATAGCATCAGTTCGGGATAAGAAAGCTGTTTAGGACTAAAGTCCAATATATCAACTTGATGACTAACCCCAGGCTTAAGCCTGGGGTTAGTGAAGGAAAATAAAAAATGGGCTTTAGCCCTAAATAAATTATCCAGAACTGACTTTAAATAACAAAAAACACAATATTTATATGCTTGATCCGGGTAAATGAATAAAATATATTTCTTCAATTAACAAAAAATCTTAATTTTGCCGGTGTTTTGAAAAAGAGAATATTGGTGATAGTAATTTATTTAAAATAAGGTATTTAATATCAAATTTAGCATACAATGCGTTTAAGTACTTACGAAATAAATACCATTAAAGAAACCGTTGCCCAATACGACAGCAATGCCGAGGTTTACCTTTTCGGTCCCGTACAGACGACAACGCGTGGGGCGGTGATATTGATCTGTTGGTTCTAAGTCAAACGATAAGTTATACAGATAAACTTAGAATACGGATTCAGCTTGCAGACAGAATGGGTAATCAGAAAATTGATTTATTACTTAAAAATCAAGTAGACAATGCCTTCTCGCAAATGGCATACCAACAAGGACTGAAGTTATGATTGTAAATCAATTGATTATATTAAAAGAGAATTTAATAGCTTTGCAAAAAGCAAATGAATGGTTTTGTCATTCATTTGAGATTTGCAACGAAATTGAAAATTTTAACGAACTTTCAATTATACAACTAGACAATCTCGAAAATCTCACAGTAAGGTATGCACGTATAGTTGATATTCTTTTCAATAAAGTTTTTCGTAGTCTGGCCAATATGGAGATGGCTAAAGTTAAGAGTTAATTGGATGTATTGTTGTTCCTTCAAAAAAAAGGATTAATCCAATCACTTGATAATGTTCGGCTTTTAAAGGAAATTCGAAATGATATAGTGCATGAATATTTTGTAGAAAACATTATTCAGCTTTTTGAGAATGTTAAAGGGAGCAGTGATGAACTTATTAAATTGGTAGAGAAAACTAATGAAACATCCATGAACATGCGTTCACAACAAGGATATGAATATATCATGGGTGTTCCATGAGAATCAACTATAAGATTATTAAATGTTTAACATAAATATTCTCATGAATATGCTGAAATATTAATAAAAAAGATTGAGGCGGAATAAGTATCTATAACTTTCCCGATTTATATAATAATTTGATAATGGCAACTGCAACCGAAAATAAAAACACCAAAAACGACGAGATTGATTTAATTGAAGTTGCCAAAAAAAATTGGGATGGGCGAAAAATCATTTATAAAACAATAGCTGTATTTTTTGTATTGGGAGTTATTATTGCTTTTGGAACACCTAAAGAGTACAAATCTGAAGTTACTTTATTGGTTGAAACAGGGAGCAGTTCTTCTATGAACGGGTTATTACAGCAAATTGGAGGATTGGCTGGATTATCAGTTGGAAATCAGCAAGAGGGTTAATTCT
>CAVSGB010000230.1:0-28518 GCA_963726845.1 uncultured Bacteroidota bacterium
ACCACATTGCACAAGCAACCAGTTATTCAAAGGTGTTCTCGACGATTCATCTACCGGTTCGTTCAATGGAAAGGTACTTGTTAGCCGGGATGCACAAAAAACAATGGCATATCAGAAAAACAGCAACCTGCTTCTTACTGCAAATGCTAAAATGAATACGCGTCCGCAACTCGAAATTTATGCCGATGACGTAAAATGCAGCCACGGCGCTAAGTGGGGCAACTCGACCAGGAAGCCCTGTTTTACATGCGAACCCGTGGTATAAGCAAAGAGGAAGCCCGCCTTTTGCTGATGTACGCTTTCGCGCATGAGATTGTAGATCAGATACAGGTCCCGATATTAAAAGAAAGGCTGATCGACCTGGTTAACCTGCGCTTGCGCGGAGAACTTACAAGATGCCAGAATTGTGCTATTCATTGTTGCTGAAGAGATTAAAATGAATTTAAATATTCCCGAAATAAGAAAAGACTTCCCGATACTAAGCAGGATGGTGCATGGGAAACCTTTAGTTTACTTCGACAATGGCGCGACAACCCAGAAACCGCAATGTGTTATTGATGCAATAGTGCAATGTTATACCGAAACGAACAGCAATATTCACCGGGGAGTTCATTTCCTCAGCGAACAATCTACCGAAGTTTATGAAGAAGCCCGCACTACAGTACAACAATTTATCAATGCCGGTTTCTCACAGGAAGTAATTTTTACAAGCGGTACAACCGGTAGTATCAATGCAATTGCTTTTTCGTTTGGTGAACGATACATTAAACAGGGAGATGAAATATTGATTTCGGCAATGGAACACCATGCCAATATTGTTCCCTGGCAAATGATGTGCGAAAGAAAAAATGCCGTTTTAAAAATAATCCCTTTCGATGAAAATGGTGTTCTGAAAATGAATGAATACGAAAAACTTTTAAATAAAAAAGTTAAGCTCGTTGCATTAACGCATGTATCAAATTCGCTTGGCACCATTAACCCGATAAAAGAAATCATCTACAAAGCACATCAACTCGATATTCCGGTATTAATCGATGGCGCGCCAAAGCATCCAGCACCAGAAAATAGATGTACAGGCTCTCGGTTGCGATTTTTTTGTTTTCTCCGGACATAAAATTTACGGGCCAACGGGAATAGGTGTTTTGTATGGCAAAGAAAAATGGCTGAACGAATTGCCACCATACCAGGGTGGAGGCGATATGGTTTTTTGTGTTACGTTCGAGAAAACCACCTACAATGAACTACCATATAAATTTGAAGCCGGGACATTAAATTATATAGGGGCTACAGGGCTTGCAGAAGCTATTGAATACATAAATAACCTGGGGATTGAAAATATAGCTGCATGGGAATATGAACTTTTACATTATGCAACTTCTAAACTTAATCAAATTGAAGGATTAAAGATATTTGGAAATGCCCTGCAAAAAGGGCCGATTATTTCTTTTGTTTTAGACAATATACATCCATACGATACAGGAATGGTATTGGATAAATTAGCAATTGCAGTGCGCACAGGCACACATTGTTCCCAGCCCGTGATGGATATTTTCGATATTGAAGGTACTGTCCGCGCTTCATTTGCTTTTTACAACACAAAAGAAGAAATAGACAGGCTTTGCGAAGGCCTTTTGAAAGTAAAACAAATGTTTGGTTAGTTAAAAAAACTATTCATGGGCATTTTTCCAATCAACATCTTTAAGGATTGAAAGTTTCTTTATCGAAATATCTTTTTTAGCATGAATCCACGCGTATTGCTGATAGGGTTCATCCCAATTTAAAACTTCATCGGCAAGCGCCATATATATATCGGCTTTTTTTAGATTATTTTTAAAAGCATGATAAATAGCAATAGCTGAATAAAAATCAACTATTTCCTCAACTGTATAATCAACATCTGTTGGAAAAATCTCGTTTATATGAAAGTGGCCTGACAACCGTTTTTCAATTTCACTTGTTTCTTTTTCAATCATGGCAGTTACAAAATTTGAAAATGAAGCAACATCCTTTGGATAATTATTCCAATTTTCTTTTACAATTTCTTCTGCCATTTTAAATTTTTCATTTGACATATAAATCATGAACAACAGGTTTGCAAAAACCGGATTTCGCGGGAATTTTTTATGATATCCTTCGACAGTTTTTAAACTTTTCTTTTTATCATCTGAACGGATTACATCTGCACAATCTTCAAATGCCTTTTTTTCTTCCGGATTTACAGAATCAATTCGCATTATTTTATTCATGTCAATTCGCAATTCTTTGAATACTTTATACTCCTCAGTTGCATCGAGGTCAAAATCTTCCTCCGGGAAACGGCCATAGTATAGTAAATTTATAATTTCATATTCCTGTTCTTGCGAGACTCTCCTTTTTGCCTTCAAAATAATCTTCAAAGTCTTTCTCGTCCCAGGTATAAATATCTTCTCCATCGCTTTCGTCATCTTCATCATAATCATCATCATCAAAGTCATCCTCATCTTCAAAACGGTTAAGAGCATCTTCTTCATGAAAAACTTTAAAATTGCCAGGCCCTGCACTTTTGTTCAACTGGGCAATTATCCTGGCTTTTGGATCACTTTTGGTGGCCATTACAACAGGCATCCCGTCCTTTCCACATTCAATTTCCAATAAAGGTATCTTTTCATTGTCTTCTTCGAGGATGAAACGGGTAATTTCAAAATTCTTATGTGGGTTAATTCCAAATTCATCTGCAAAGTCAATCCCAGCGAATATTATGTTGTGCGCCAGTTCATATCCTATTTCTTTTAAAGCATCCTCATATTGACTATCATTTATCAGCTCCTCAAATTCTGATAACGGAATATTAAAACGGTAAAAAGTATCCTTAACGCCTTCACAAAACAGATCGACCAGAAAAATACCAATTGTAAGATTGCCATTTACATGTTGCCTGCTGACCATGACTGTGCCTTCCCTTGCCATTTCCCAGTTTGGCGACACATAACATTTTCCCAGAGGCAGGTTACGTGCCCTGGTTTTTATTGCCTTTTCAGGAGAATCGAACATCTGTACTACTTTACCATTCTTACCCATAATTTCTATTATTTAAATTCGATACCCAATGCTTGATATTCGATATTCATTCTTGTTACTGGTCACTGGTTACTCGATACTTGATTCTTGATTTTTTGTTCTCGATACTTGATACTCGATTATTGATTTTCGATGTTCGATATCGATTCTTTGCTCTTTGTTCTTTGCTCTTTGCTCTTTGTTCTATTTCTTTATTGCCGCGAACAATCCTGTTAATAAATTTAGTGCATTCTCAACCACTTTCTCATTTTCGACAGGAATTTTAATATATGTCTGCCCGCTTTTTTCATCTTTTGCAACCAAAGAATTTACGAGTTTCTGTGTAGCATCCTTGTCTGAAAGTGTTTGTGCCAGCCGGCTGAAAAACGAAACACCCATTGTTACCAGGTCAACAGGGGTTTCAGGTGAAACTTTTTCATCAGCAGTTTTCAGAACTGGATCTTCGTCTGTTTCAATTCGCGACTGTTCAATGGTAATGTCATTATCCTGAACTTTCTCACTTGAATTTGACAATACTTCATTTGCCGGTTGAATATCTTCACTCTCGTCATCTGTTGTTAAAATTTCCAAGGGACTTTCCGGTACCACTATTTTCTCAACCGAATCCATAAACTGTTTGAACCTGCTTTCGCCCATGAAAATGGTGTCATCGCCATTGTCCAGCACGCCTTCCGCCATCGATGATTTGAATTTTAGCACATCCAGCATACGGTGTTCGATGGTGCCAATGGATACAAAATTGATGATGTTAACATTCCTTTTTTGTCCCAGCCTGTAAATCCTGGCAATACGTTGTTCAAGCACTGCCGGGTTCCACGGAATATCGAGGTTGACAAGCATAGAAGCGGCCTGCAGGTTTAATCCGACACCACCTGCATCGGTCGAAAGAAAAACACGGCAACTGGCGATATTGTTAAAATTGTCAAATAACTTCTGCCTGTCCTGGCTCGGAATCCCGCCATGCAGGTATTCGAAACCAATCCCCGCTTTTTTAAGTTCGGCAGCCACCAGCCTTGTCATCCGTTCCCATTGGCTGAAAACAACGATCTTCTCATCACCCTGGTTGATAACCTCGTTTATCTGGTTCATCAATTCTTCAATCTTTGTATCGTGCCTTGTTTGCTGGTCTATAACATAGGTACTGTCGCAAGCCATGCGCATCATGTTCAAAAATATGAGCAACCTCTGCCGGTCTTTTTCATTTAGGAAACCGAAACGTTTCCATTTATTTATCAATTGCCCCACTTCGGTTGAATATTCTTCGTGGATTTCCATTTGTTGTGAAGTCATCGGCACAAGCTGGTTTTTATCCATACGTTCCGGCAACTGGGTAAGCACCTGGTCTTTCTTGCGCCTTATCATTACATCGGCTAGCATCACGCCAATCTGGTTAAGGTCGGTATACCCGATAACTTTCCCGGTTTCGTTTTTTATCTGGTGTTCGGCAAGGAACTTATAAAACGGGCCAAGGCTGAATGGTTCGACAAATTGCATAATGGAATAGAGCTCTTCCAGCTTGTTCTCGATAGGCGTCCCGGTTAGTACAATGGCATAATCGGACTTGACCTTTTTAACATTGGCCGAAATTTTTGTCTTGTAATTTTTTATGCGTTGTGCTTCATCGAGAATGACCAAATCTATTTCCGTTTTGCTGAAATATTCAATATCGTTGCTTAATGCATGGTAGGATATAATTTTATAAAAAGCATCAGAGCCATATTGCTCAAGGCGTTTGTGCTTTAATCCTTCAATGACCAATGCTTTCTGGCCTGTGAATTTCTCAATTTCGGATTTCCATTGGTATTTAAGCGAAGTAGGGCAGATAATAAGCGTATTCGTTATTTGTGATTCTCTTCTTAGAAGTTCAGTTGCAGCAATTGCCTGGATGGTTTTCCCCAACCCCATGTCGTCGGCAATAAGCGATCGGCCTGCCGAAGCAGCAAAGCGAGACCCCTTCCTTCTGATAAGGAAACAGGTTTGCACTGATAATGTCCCCAAAGACACCATTGTCTGAATGTTTGGTATATTTCTCGTCAATTATTTGCTGGCGTTTCCTTTTTTCCCTTATTTGAAGGATATATTCCATAGCATCCGGATAACACCTGAAACCGGAATCGATAGAAAGAGCTTCCTGTAGCAATGTCTCAAAAACGAAAAAAGACGCGGGCATTAAATTGGAATCTTTATCAAAATATTTTATTGCCCATTTTGTGTACTCTTCAGTTTTTTCAGTTCCAATCCTGATTTTCACTTCACGAAAGGTGCCATATTTTAAATAAATTGAAGAATATATTGCCTTGTATCCCTTCTCGAGTATTATCGTATTGGCTTTGTTTCGCTTCAATTTTAACATCACGGCCTCGATGTGTTTGCATGTGCCAAGCCCGTTGGTTTTAAAATCCATACATTCGCAAAAATTCATACTATAGTCGGCGCTCCTGATAGATACTTTGTAAGTATTTTTATTTTCCGGGTTGCGCACTGAGAAATTACTAAAAACCTGACGGCTTCCAATATTCTCTACAAAAAACGGATGGTTTTCGGCAAATTGACGGCGAAGCGAAAACTGCCATTCTTCAATAGTCATGTGTTCGGGCTTGCGGCTATATGAAACCGATTTATATTGCTGGTCAATCATTTGGAAATCCATATTGAATAAATTTAGTTGCTGCAATTTCCTATTTTTTAATCAATCTGTAAAAAAAATCGTGATCGTATTTTGAAATTTTATTAACAGAATAAAAGTGTACATCAAGTACCTGGATTTAAATAATATGGATTCATAAATATTTGGTTATTAGTGATTTGGTGGCTAAAATATTTTCACTAAAAGAAACTGTTTTGGATTATGTTAATTTGTCGATAATATTCTGTAAGTATGTCATTTAATAAGGTTTAATTTTACCTCCCAACGCTATTCGTTACGCTCATGAACTTTTCTCATGAACGAAGTGAATAAACCGCTTCGCTTAGTTCCTTAAAAAGGAGGGCTAACGGGTGCAATGCCCTGTTATAGCCCCTTTTTAAGGCTTTATGTTTGATATATACTTACAGAATAATTAATTTTAAAATTTCGAAAAACGAATCCACTAAAATTCGCCAAAAAGGAAATTTATCAATATACCAACTTGCAGCAAAGCTGACGAAGCATTGAAAAAAAAAGAACAAACCTGAAGGAGGACAAGAGGAATTAACCTTAAAGTGATTAAAAATTATTTTAGTGCAATTTGGTGTTTTAGTGCTTTGGTGGCTAAATAAAAAATAATGCCACTAAAACACAAATCCACTAAAATTCACCAAAAAAGGAAATTTATCATCAAATAGAAAATAACCCATAATACATAACTCTTCAATTTTGTATTTTTACAAAAATATTTTTAATGGATATTAAAGAAACACAAGACGAAATTATTGATGAATTCTCAGTTTACGACGACTGGATGGACAAATACAACCTGCTGATTGAGCTTAGCAAAGAGTTACCTGTTTTGGACAATAAATACAAGGTAAACGAAAATCTTATCAAAGGCTGTCAGAGCCGAGTTTGGCTCAATGCCGATTTAACAGATGGCAAAATTATCCTTTCTGCCGACAGCGATGCCATAATTACAAAAGGCATCATAGCATTGTTAATTCGGGTGCTAAATAACAGGTCTCCCGAAGAGATTTTAAATGCCGATTTATATTTTATAGATAAAATTGGGCTCAAGGAGAACCTCTCTCCTACCCGCGCGAATGGCTTGGTTTCGATGTTGAAACAAATAAAACTTTACGCGCTGGCATATAAAACTAAAATGGAGAAAAACATTTAGCTTAAACAGATTGTTTAATTTTGAATCTTTTAAAGAATAGTGACAATGGAAAGCAATAATTTATTGCAGCTCGAAACCCGGATAGTTGAAGTGCTGCGTAATATATACGATCCCGAAATACCTGTGAATATTTTTGATCTTGGCCTCATTTACGGAATCAACGTCGACAAAGACAATAATGTTGACATTACAATGACGATGACTGCCCCCAATTGTCCGGTTGCCGATGAAATTGTAGATGAAGTAAGCGAAAAGGTCAAAGGAATTGAAGGTGTCAGGGACTTTAAGCTAAACCTCACTTTCGACCCTCCCTGGGACAAAGAAATGATGAGCGAGGAAGCTCAACTGGAATTAGGGTTACTTTGAAAATAGAAATTAGAGTCAAGAACTAAGAATAAGGATTGAGTAACAATTAAAAATAAACCTTCAACTTTATAATATTTCTAATCTCAAGAATCTAACATCTTGGATTTTTACTCTGATAATCTAAAAAAGTGATCACTCAGGAAATAAGCCAATATATTAAGCATCAAGCCATTGAAATTGGCTTCGATGCCTGTGGTATTGCAAAAGCCGAACCCCTGCCCGATGATGCCATACATTTGCAAAACTGGCTTCATGCCGGTTTTCATGCCGGTATGAACTATATGGAAAATAATTTCGAAAAACGTACTGATCCTTCAAAATTTGTTGAAGGTTCAAAATCAGTGGTTGTGGTATTGCTCAATTATTTTCCTTCAAATTATCCGTTTAACGAAAAACCAATTAAAATTACCCGCTATGCGCTCGGGCAAGATTATCACATTATAATTAAAGAAAAACTTAAAAAACTATTCAATAAAATAAAGGAAACTGAGCCATCAATCAAGGGCCGGGTGTTTGTCGATTCTGCGCCAGTGCTTGAACGCAGGCTGGCACAAAAGGCAGGGCTTGGCTGGATTGGCAAAAACAGCATGTTGATTTCTAAACAATTCGGTTCGTTTTGTTTCATCGGGGAACTATTTCTGAACATGGAATTGGAATACGATGTCCCGTTCGGAAGAAACCATTGCGGCACTTGTCAAAAATGCATAACCTTCTGTCCTACAAAAGCAATTGTTGAACCAGGGTTTATCGACTCCGGAAAATGTATTTCTTACCAAACCATCGAAAATAAGAACCCGATACCGGAAGATGTCAAAAGCAAACAGAATGGTTGGGTCTTCGGATGCGACATTTGCCAGGAGGCCTGCCCCTGGAACAGCAAAGCAAAACAACACAACACTCCGGGGTTTAATCCGCTTGAAACAATAACTTCATTTTCTTATGAAAATATTGCAATGCTTAACGAAAAAGAATTTGATATTAAATTCAAAGGCTCACCTTTAATACGTGCCGGTTTAAATGGGTTATTGAAAAATATGCAGGTTTAATCCCAATTATTAAAATTTTGGTTAGATAAATAAATAAATAAATCTAATATTTTTCGCTTAAAATGATATTTATTAATAATTTGCCTGCAACTAATATCATTCCTCTACGTAAAACTCAACTGAGTAATTATAAATACTAGGAATGGGGAAGTAATAATTTACGGCCAGACGGAGCAATACCCCCAACCCCCTTACAAAGGGGGTTTTAAGAAATCTATTGACAAAAAGCTTCTTTTAAGGGTTTGGGGTAAATTTGGTGGAAGAAAGAGTAAATTTAAAAAGCATAGAAAACCTCACAGCCCTCCTTAAAATGAAAGGTTAACAGAGCAGTGAATCAACCAAACCACCACTCTGTCATAGTCCTTTTTTAATTGAGTGAAGCGGTCTCACGACCGCAGGGAGCAATGGGTTGGTTATTTAAGGGAGTAGTTGGTAAATTTAAGGAGCCTGCCCCTCTCCGATTGGAGAGGGTTTAGGGTGAGGTCATTAGAATCAAATTAAGCATTTGTTGCAAAAAGTTTAAAAAGTAAAGAAGTAAAAAATACATACAACATATTATGTTGAAGTTTTTTAGTAGACGAATAGGAAGGGACGTAAAAGATTGCGGTTTGAATAATACCATTACTAAAGCAAGGAAACATTTAGGGCTGACGGTGTTGATGGTGTTTTTGATTTTATTTGGCAATGGTTATATTCAAGCTGCACCAGGCATAGCTTCAGTTTCTGGCAATTGGAGTAACACTGCAACCTGGGGAGGTTCTGCAATACCTACAAACGCTACCGCAGTTACCATTAATCAGGGAGTGACTGTTACAGTTGATATTGGGACTGCTCAGTGTTTATCTTTAATATTAAATAACAATGTTGCAGGAACTGGTGTTTTGCAATTTAATAGCGGAACTCAGTTAACTGTTTCAGGTACTGTCACTATGAGTGGAAACGCTGCTGGGAAAAACGGTACATTAATTATGACAGCTGGCGGTACACTTATCTGTAACGGATTTATATTAGGAGCAGGTACTAACACTTGGACTCCCGGAACAGGCACAGTGCAATTAAATGCTGGAAACACTTTACCTGCCACAATTTTTTTAACATTTAATAATTTAATTGTTAATACTGGAACAACTACTATGGGAGTTGGGCTAACCATTAATGGAGATTTAACTATAGCTTCAGGGGCAGTGTTTTCAACCAGTGGGAGTAATTTTGCTATTAGTACGGCAGGTAACTGGACCAATAACGGAGGAACATTCACTCCCGGAGCCAATACGGTTACTTTTACAGGAAATAGCTCTGCAATAAACGGAACCTCTGTAGCCCAGACTTTTAATAATATAATAGTTAATAAGACAGCGGGACAAACCTTAAGTTTGGGTGGCAGCACCGCAACTTTAACTGTAAATGGGAACTTTACCGAAACAACAGGTAATTTTACGGCTCCTGCTACAATGACAATTACTGGTGCAGCTACATTAACTGCGGGAACATATACTGCGGGAACCAATACCTCTGTTACAGGCAATTGGACTAATAATGGAGGAACCTTTACGCCAAATGGAGGAACAGTAACATTTACCGGAGCTGCATCGGCTATCAATGGTACTGCTGTAGCCCAAACATTTAATGATATTGTCGTGAATAAAACTGCAGGTTTGGCACTGACTGTTGGAGGAAGCACCACTACGCTAAATGTAAATAATTATACTGAAACAACCGGTAACTTTACCTCACCTGCAACAATGACAATGAATGCAAACGCTACATTGACTGCCGGTACATTTACATCTGGCGCAAATATATCAGTTGCTGGCAACTGAACCAATAACGGAGGAACATTCACTCCCGGGCCAATATTGTGACTTTTACAGGCAATAGCTCTGCAATAAACGGTACCGCTGTAGCCCAGACTTTTAATAATATAATAGTTAATAAAACAGCAGGACAGACTTTAAGTGTAGGTGGCAGCATGGCAACTTTAACTGTAAATGGTACATTCACTGAAACGACTGGTAATTTCACAGCACCTACAACAACCACATTAACAGGAGTAGTAACCCTTACAGCCGGGATCTATACAGCAGGGACAAATACGTCCGTTGCAAATAACTGGACGAATAATGGAGCAACTTTTACACCAAATGGGGGAACAGTTACTTTTATTGGAAACTCTTCATCTATCAACGGAACTGCTGCCAGCCAAAATTTTTACAATCTCAATGCAAATAAAACAGCTGGACAAACTTTAAGTTTTGGAGGCAGTACGACTTCAGTTTCAGTCAATAATAATTTTACTGAAACCACTGGTAATTATTCAGCTCCAACCAATATGGCTATCACAGGAAATATGCTTCTAACATTAGGAACATTTACGGCTGGTACAACAATTACTGTAGGTGGAAACTGGACATTTAACGGTGGAACTTTTACATCAGGTTCTAGTTCTATAACATTTAATGGCAGTGGGGCACAAGCAATAGGTGGAGCTTCGGCAACTTCATTTAACAATATTACCATTGCAAACACGAATACAAATGTTGCCGTAAACACTAACTTTTCTGTTGCCGGAACTTTAACAATTAATACAAATGCGGTTTTAACACTGGCGGCGGCAATTATTATAAGTGGTGCCGGTACATTAACTGGTAATGGCGATGCACAGGTCACTCGTATTGCCGCAACACCTGATTTTGCGAGTCAGTATACCATTACTACAAAAACTCTTACAAATTTGACTGTTGAGTACACTGTTACTACCGGTGGGCAAACTATTACTGCTACAACTTACGGAAATTTGACCTTAGACAATACCAGTGGTACAAATACTGCGCCAGGTAATATATTAGTTAATAGTACATTTATAACTTCCACTGGCGGCACATTGAATTTAGGCACCAATAATTTAAGCGGTACTTTATCTACAATAAATTCTAACGGTAATATCCGAATCCAGAATACAACTGCTACTCCATTGCCAACGGGGATTACATGGGGTGGTATAGTAACTTACGATGCAGCCGCCGGTGGCCAGACCATAGTACAAGGTAATTATTCAACTTTAACTTTAGGCAATACAAGCGGTACCCAAACAGCCGGCGGGGCAATATCTGCAATAACATTAAATAATGCAAATGCTGCCAGCTATTTTAATCTTGGCACCTTTGCTTTATCAAATACTACAATTGTTACTAATTTGGGTATAATAACAACACAGAACCTCTCAGGTACACCATTACCATCCGGACTTTCGTGGGGAGGAACGGTCAATTACAATTCAACTACTGGTGGTCAGACAATTATGGCAGGTACATACGCGACACTTATTACAAGCAATACAAGCGGGACACAGACATTAAGCGGTCCGGTACTTGTAAATACAGCATTTATGCCGGCAGTCGGAGGTACTTTAAACTGTGCCTACAATATTAATTTCAATGGTACTACGGCATGTGGAAGTAATATCAATGCTACGGCAGGAACGGTTACTTACGCTTCATCTGCAATTAATGTTTTGGCAGGAACATATAACAGCCTAACGCTATCAGGTGCAGCAACCTATACTGCATGTGGCAGCATTATTGTAAATTCAGGTACTTTAACAACTTCGCTTGCCGGAACAATTTTGGATTTGGGTACTTCCAATACCTTATCAGGTACAGGTAATTTTATAAATAATGGAACAATTAGAACTTCTGTAACAACATCTGTCAGTGCTAATCCTATTCCTTCCCAAACATGGGCCGGCACACTAGAATATGCTGCAGTTGGAGGGTCGCAAACTATTGTAGCAGGTACATATAATAACCTGACTTTAGATAATTCAGGTGGCACCAATACTGTTGGTGGAAATTTGATCGTAAACGGCACATTAACCACAACTTCCGGAGGTATTTTGGATATGGGCGCTTCGAATACCCTTACTGGAACTTTGAACACAATTTCCAATAACGGAACTATAAAGACTTCTGTGCCGACCACAACAAGTGCAACTCCTTTATCTGCTGGTAAAACCTGGGGAGGCACTGTTGAATATGGCGCCACCGGAGGCTCACAAACTATCGTAGCCGGAACTTATAACAATCTTACAACTGATAATACCAGCGGAAATAACACAGCAGGCAATATATTGACAATTTCAGGAACTTTCACATCATCTGTAGGCGGAACATTAAATACAATTAACGATATCAATTTCAATGGTACCACATCCTGTGGGGGAAGTATAAATGCAACTGCTGGAACTATAACATATGCCGCCTCAGCCACTAATATACTAGGGGGTACTTATTATAACCTGATTATAAACGGGTTTTCAACCCAATGTGGAAACATAACCGTAAACGGGACACTGACAATAAATGGGTCATTAAATTCCAATGGATATAATTTAACCATCACCAATATGGCTTGTGGTAGTGGTACGATTAATGCAACATCAGGTACAATAACCTATTCGGCAGGGCAACCCATTATTGCCGGAGTTTATAATAATTTAACTCTAAGCGGTGCCGGAACATCTAATCTTTGTGGCAACATAACAATCAATGGAACCTTGACATTGACATCGGGAGTACTTTCAATTGGAGCTAATACATTGACTTTGGCCAATGGTTCAGGTTTAGTTTATGGTTCAGGAACAATCACCGGAGGTGCTACATCTAGCCTAACAGTTGGCACAGGCACTGCCATAAACCCTTTAAATACAATTACCGGAGGCTTGCTTAATTTTACCATAAGCAGGAATGTTACATTGGGCACAAATTTGACCATGGCTGGAAATATGACACTTACAGGCGCTACATTGGATTTATCAACATATACTGCCAACAGAGCTACTACCGGCGGGACATTAAGCTTAGATGCAACCAGTTCGTTGTTGATTGGTGGAACAAATACATTCCCGACAAATTATACCACAAATACACTTACAGCAGGTTCGACAGTAAATTATTACGGAACCAATCAAATGGTAGCAGCTCAGACATATTCAAATTTGACCCTTTCAGGATCGGGAACAAAAACATTTACTGCGACTTCAACAGTAAACGGTACTTTATCCATGCAGGGAACTGCGGTATTTGGTGGTACTGTTCCTACTTATGGGGCTGCGTCAACACTTCAATATATGGGATCTGCAGCACAAACCACTGGCGCAGAGTTTCCGGCAACCTGGTCAGGTACTGGAGGTGTAGACATTGAAAATACAAATGGCGTTACACTTAACAATACACAAACAATAACTGCTGCTGCTTCGTTAAATATCGGTGCTTCAATTTCAAACAGTGTTTTTAATGATGGAGGGTTTCAACTTACATGCACAGGGACATTAAACTTAACCTCAGGAACATTTAACCTGGGTAGCGCAGGCACAGCCACAACATTTCCTGGTTTTGGGGTTCGTAATTATACTGTTGGTACTATAGTTGCATTTGTTTCCGGGGTAGCACAAACTGTAACAACTGGAACATATCCAAATTTGACATTTTCTGGCGCTGGTACAAAAACAATAAATGCTGGTAGCACGGTGACTGTTTCGGGTAATTGGGCTATAGGTAGCATAACCGCCCTAACGTCAACAGCAAATGCTTCAGTAGTTGGGAATATAACCGGAACTGGCGCTATCACTATGGGTTCGGGGACAATTACAATTAGCGGTAACTGGACGAACAACGGAACTTTTACTAAAGGTACAGGAACGGTTGCATATAATGGCAATTCTACTCAAACTCTAGCCGCGCTAAACTATAACAATTTGACTTTATCAGGCATAGGCACTAAAAGTGCAGCTGGCAGCACTATAGCAGTTGGAACTATGCTAACCAATTCATCTGTATTGGACATGGCAGGTTACACTTTAACTTCGGCAGCTACAAACAACGCAGGAGGAACTATTAGATTTTCCGGGGTGTCCAATGGATTGGCAATTAATTCAGGAACTATTGAATATTATGGAGCAACCCAGACTATTATAACTGGAACCTACAATAATCTCAATTTAAGTAATGCAGCTGGTAATTATACTTCTGGAAATACAATAAACATTTCAGGTGCTTTCACATCAGCGACAGGGACCTACTTTAAATACTGCAAATAATATCAATTTCAACGGTACCACAGTATGTGGCGCCACTATGAATGCAACTGCCAATACAGTTTTATATGCTGGTACCGCACTCAATGTTCTAGGTGGAACTTATGCAAACTTAACAGTAAGTGGGGCTGCTTCACAGTGTGGAGATGTTACGGTTAGTGGCACGTTTGGGGGTGCAGGCCCGTTGAATTCCAATGGTCATACTTTTACCATTACTTCAGCAGGTTGTGGTGGTTCAGTAAATGAAACATCAGGAACTATCTCGTACACAACAGGTCAGAGTGTTTTAGCTGGCACCTTTTATAATCTGATAATAAATGGAACTGGCTCAATTCCACTCTGTGGCAATGTAACAGTTAATGGCACTTTGACATTAACATCGGGGGCACTTTCTATTGGAGCCAATACGTTGACTTTGGCCAATGGATCAAGTTTGGTTTATGGTTCGGGGACAATTACGGGTGGGGCGTCATCCAATTTAACTATAGGGACAGGTACTGCGATAAATCCATTAAATACAATTACAGGTGGTTTGCTGAGTTTTAATATAAGCAGGAATGTTACATTGGGTGCAAATTTGGCGATTGCCGGGAACCTTACATTAACTGGAACAACTTTAGATTTATCAACATTTACGGCTAACAGGGGTGTTGCTGGGGGCACTTTAAGTTTAGATGCGACCAGTTCCTTGTTAATTGGAGGGACAAATACTTTCCCAACAAATTATACTACAAATACCCTTACAGCAGGCTCTATTATAAACTATTATGGAACTAATCAAATCGTTGCTGTTCAGACCTATTCATATTTAACCCTTTCAGGGTCAGGAACAAAAACATTTACTGCAACATCAACAGTTAACAGGATTTTATCAATGCAAGGAACTGCGGTATTTGCAGGGACTGTTCCAAATATAGGCGCTGCATCGACACTTCAATATATGGGTTCATCAGCACAAACAACAGGTAATGAATTTAGGACACCCTGGACTGGTACAGGAGGTTTGGATATAGAAAATGCCAATGGGGTTGCCTTAGGTGCAGCAAGGTCAGTTGGAGCAAACCCGGTAACCATAGGTGGGACAGTGGCCAGTAGTGTACTAAATGATGGAGGTTTTACCCTTACATGCACAGGCACTTTAAACCTCAATTCAGGGACATTTAACCTTGGAAGTGCTTTAACAGCAACAGCATTTCCCGGATTTACAACACGCAATTATAGTGCAGGAACGACAGTAGGATTTGTTTCAGGAGTAGCACAAGCTGTTGCTGCAACAACATATCCCAATTTGACATTTTCAGGTGCAGGGTTAAAAACAACAGCAGGATGAACGTTAAATCTAAGTGGTAATTGGAGTACTTCAGGTGGAGCTACTGCGTTGAATACTAATAACTCAAATATTACTTTAACTGGAGATATAACTGGAGCAGGCAATATTACATCTGGTTCCGGAACCATTACAATTGGTGGCAACTGGACAAACAATGGAGCTTTTACAGCCGGAACGGGAGCTGTCAATTACAATGGCGCTTCGACACAACAGGCAGGAGGGTTAACTTATTACAGTTTGCAAATTTCTGGAGGAATAGTACCAAGACTTTACAAAACAATGCGTCTATAGCTGCTTTAGGAACCCTTACTTTGACTTCGGGAGTTTTGGAATTGGCCAATTACAGTTTGACCATTAACAACAACGGAGTTGCGGCTATTGGTGGTGCTTTTGATGCAACGCACATGATAGCTACTGACGGGAGCGGTTATCTGGTTAAAAACTACAACAGCCTAACAGGCTTTATTTCCTGTTGGCGGAGGTGGATATTATTCACCGGTTACAATTAATACTTGGCCAACATCAGGTACTTTAAGTGTCAGGGCCGTTTCTACCAATGCGTTTAGCGTTGCTTATATAAATAAATACTGGGATGTATTGACCAGTGCAACAGGTCAGACCTTATCGCTGGTATTTACCTATAACAATCCGGCTGAAGGTGGCCAGGCAGAAGCAGCATATTATAGTTCAAATTCCGGGACAACCTGGCAGACACCAACCGGAACATTTCTTTATGGTGCAAATTCATTGACAGTTAACAACACAACTACCATTACAAATACAAGCACATGGTGGACAGTCGGTGTTCCAAAATATTATTATTCGTACCAGTCCGGAACATGGAATACGCCAAATACATGGACATCTGATCCGGGCGGGACTACCCAGGTCGGAACGACCATACCGGGGCCTAATGATATTGTTGTTATTTTATCCGGGCGCACTGTAAATCTAATTGCACCTGTTGCAACTGTTAACGATATTACTATAAATAATGGTGCTTATCTTGATCTTTCAACATTTCAATTTTCTTCAGGTATGTTAGCATTGCGCGGACAAGGTACTTTGAAGTTGTCATCTTCAGGTTTTCCAACTCCCGTAACAACCAATACTTTTGTTAATGCAGGAGGTGGCACAACAGAATACGATGCCAGTGTAAACCTTTCAACACAGGCTGCTTATAATAATCTTACAATTAATAATAATGCTACGGTCATTCAAAATAACACACCGGTTCTTACTATTAATGGAAATTTGAATATAATGACCGGCTCTACATATCAGTTAAATGACAATACAGCCCAGCGATTGCAGCTTTTAATCAGCGGCAATGTGACAGTAAATACCGGGGCATTTTTTAAAGTGGGGTATGGTGTAACCAATACAATTACTGATCCCACAACAGCCTCTATAGGCGGTACAGCGCCTTTTATTAATTACTACGACCTGCAATCGCACAGGGTAGTTATAAATGGCGACTTCACAAATAATGGCACCGTTAAATTTACAAACTTACCTTTCCCTGAATATAATTCTTTTCCTCCAATTATTAGAGATTTAACAACCGGTCTTGCTTCGGTTTATTTTCAGGGGGCAACGAACAATACGCTGACCTGCAATGGTACAACTGACTTTTACAATTTAATCCTTGATAAAGGAATTGACCAAACCTATAAACTGACCATTTATTGTTCGGCTTATTCCAATTTCAGGTTATTTGGCGCCAACAATGCTGCTGGGGAAGCTTCCGGCGCCAATGCAAATCTCAGGAAAGCATTATGGATCCGCACCGGCACACTCGATTTAACCGGTCTTGTAGTGATCCCATCCCTTACAGAAGGTTCAATCGCAGGGCCATCCGACGAGTGATTTCTATATACCTGCAAATGCTGCATTGATAATTGATGGTACCGATGTAGTTGTATTATCAACAGACTGATGACTACAATGAAGTTAATATAGCATATGGGGTTTCCGGAGGGGCAGGTTTGGTAAACGGCGTTTCCATGGGAGGCAACAGCGCGCTGGCAATATTGGGAAAACTTCAGGTTAACAATGGTTATTTATCTACCCGCGAATCTGCAGGTTTAAATTACTGGAACTTTGCCCCTGGCGGTCAATTTGTTTTGAACGGGGGAACCGTAGATACGAAACAAGTAGATGATGCAGCAAATGGCAATTTAGGACTTTTAACCTACATGCAAACAGGTGGCACAATGATACTTCGTGGCCGTTTTCAACATAACCTGCAATATTCAAGTGTTTGGACCTGACAAATACAAATATTAATTATGCAAGGGTTGCAAATGGAATTGATGCAACTTCAGGCACTTTTAATATAAACAGCAACACAGCCACCGGTTTCTCCATGTCGGGTGGCAATATGCAAATTTACGATGTTTGCAATACCGGTTCTGCAAATGCATTTTCCGTGAATTGTCCGATATCAAACATAAGTGTAACAGGCGGGACTGTGCAGATAATTCCCACAACCGGGCCCGGATTGACAGATGCCAATTATTATTTAATCAATTCCCTTGCTCCATTTTGGAACCTTTCAATTAACCAGGTTAGCAGCACTTCTGTTGTGCAGTTAAACACGAACCCTTTAACAACAGTTTTGCAAAACCTTTCACTTCAAACTACAACCCAACCGGGTACTTTTGATGCAAATGGCCTCAATGTCAACATAGGGGGCAACTTTATTGTTGCAGGCGCTGCCACGTATAAATCTACCGGTACAACCACCTTTAATGGTTCTACAAACCAAACCTTTACCATTAATGGAACCATAAACAACGGAATTGCTACAGGACTTAGCAACCTGGCAATAAACATGCCCTCCGGTACGTTGAGTATTGCCGGCGCTTCATTGACTGTGCAGGGTACATTAAACCTTACCAATGGTACTGTTGACGATGGGGGCAATACAATATTTGTTGCCGGGAACGTTACAAATTCAGGCACTTTTATTAGTACACCGGGAACAGGGAAAATCCAGTTAAATGGCGCTGCTGCCCAGACAATAGGTGGCGGTGGCGTTTTCCAGAACCTTGAACTAAACAATACTACTGTCGGGAATCCTGCACCAGTTTCTTTATTGTCTAATATTACGGTTAATGGTACGCTTAACCTGCTTTCAAATGAAATATTTAATATTGGCACTTATAATCTCGCATTAGGGGCCTCAAGTGCAATCACAGCAATAACATTCAGCAATTCCTGTTTTGTCCAAACAGCCGGTAATTCTGGTGACGGGGGTATCTCGAAAATTTATACATCAAATGCTCCATTTACCTTCCCTGTTGGATGCTTTTCAACCAACAGGCCCGCAACTTATGCTGAAACGCAAGCTATTATTGGTTTTGGCTCCAGTCCAACAACATATGGAACAATAACAATTATTCCTGTAGGGTATGTGCATCCGGCTACAACAAATAAACCAGCTAGTAAAAGCCTAACATTCTTTTGGCGAATTATTTCGAGTGGTTTTACCGGTCCATATTCGGTTACCCATACCTTTGTTTATTCTTCTTCTGATGTTCAACTCGGCACATTAGCCAATTATGTTCCTTCTTTATATGACAGGAACAAATTTACCTGGAATAGTGGAAATCAGTCGAATATAAATACAATGACTTACACAATCACAGATTGGACAACTCTTCCAAACAGCTCTTCCTATCTCGATGCTGATTATACTGCAGGAGATAATACAACTGGTGGTGGTGCTTTTGGGTCGCCTAATATTTTTTATAGTTATAACTGTCCTAAAGGTTCTGCTTTTCCTACAGGTCAGTGGAGCAATTCGGCAACATGGTCACTAACCAGTCATAAATCTTATTCAAACCCGTTAAGTGTAATTCCCGGTGCTAATGATATTGTCCTAATCGGTAATCAGGATTCTGTATATTTGACCAATGCCACTTACGGTTATAACTCAACTACAGCAAATTGTGCTTCGCTACAAATAGATGCTGGTTCCGCATTAGATATTGATAACTGCCCAGGCAGTATTTTTAGTATGGTAGTGAATAGCCCATTAGGAAACGGGGACTTTAGAGTATCAACATATAACGCATCTGGTAGTACATTTGCATTCCCAACTGGAGATTTTTCTGCTTTTAATACAAATCTTGGGACAACTGAGTTATACACTAACAACAATAATTCAAATACTACTTATTGGTTGCCTCAAAATGTTTCTACCTATGGTAATTTAAAACTTTCTCCACTTGGTGGTTCAAATATTATTTTTGGTAATCTGAATATAACAATATATGGGAATTTAACTACCAATGGATCGAGTGCTGATTCCTGGTTTTGTCCGACGTGGACTGGTGCTTATCCTACAATACCAACGGTACCAATTGTTAAAACTATTACCATTAATGGTAATTTGAATATTCAGGGTGGTGCATTTATATGGGAGGCATCAGGGGCTATTCCAGCACAAAATATTGTGGTTAATGGGGATGTAATAATTTCACCTTTGTCGGCTTTATTTGTAAATGCTGCTGGTGTGTCTCAAACCATGTCAATTGGAGGAAGCTTAATTAATAATGCGGATGGAATAACACATGGTGGTACAACAACAAACGATAAATGCGATTTTACAAATGTACCTCTCTTATTCTTTGGGCCAAATAATGCTCTTATCAAAAATACAACAGGTGCACCTGTTACAACATTTAGTACTGTTACAATAAATAAGGGTACTTCACAGGCAACTACACTAACTTGCAATATTGGAGGAACATTAAATACGAATGGGGCATTGGCAGCTCCAAATGATAACTGGCTTACATTGCAAAACGGTACTTTTATTTATAACCGCAATGCCAATTTTAATATTAGCACAGGAAGTATATTTACAATTCCGGCAACTGCCGGGCTTAGAATTATTGCTACAAATGCAGGCAATGTGATAAATATAGCAAATGCAAATACGAGTGCTAATACTGTGTATTTGAACGGAAACCTTACGTTGGATGCATCAAACCTTGGAACCGTTAATATCGGCAATATTGCAAACGCACAACATAACGATATAGAATACTCAAGTGGCGGGGCTTCATCTATTGAGGTTGATGGCGGTAATTTAGTTGTAAACGGGGCTATACGCCGCAACCCGTTAAACGCGGCTGGTATTTTAAGTTATACGCAAAATGGCGGTAATGTTACTATTAATGGCAATACTTCACTTGCCAGCAATGCAAAACTTGAGGTTTTAAACAATGGAAGTAACTTCACAATGAGTGGAGGTACAATTACCTTGGTTCGTGGTGGAGGTACTACTTATGGAGACATTTATTTAAGGCCTCAAACCAGTTCGGTAACCGGGGGAACAATAAATTTTCTGCCGGGTGCAAATGGCAACCAAACCTATAAGTTAGATGCCAATGTACCATTAAATAATATTTTTATAAACGGAAGCGCCGGCAATACTGCAACTGTGCAACTTATGGTCAGCCCATTGGTAGTTAACGGCAACTTTATACTGAACAATGCCAACAGCATTTTTAACGCAGTTAATGGAAGCAATAGCATTATTCAGCGTAACCCCTGCCGGGTTAGTTGATTAAGCCTTCCGAAAATAACGGCAGCATGGCACGGTCATCATCATCTGCCAGTACATGGTTCATGGCTAACCATATATTGTCCGCCACAACAGCACCAGGAAAACCAGCATATAAATATGACTGCTCCATCATAAAATAACTGTTGGTGAAGTGTTAAACTATGAATTTTAGCGTGCACTCTTAGACACCCTATTGCTTCCATTAACTGCGATAAAAGGGCTGTCCGCATTGTTGACAGCCAAAAGTTGCCTGTGATATGAATTTATAATGGGCTGACCATAAGTTGCACAGTTGAAATATTGCTGGCTGCTTCCGTGGTTTATAAAAATATTATTTAATGGTACATTGGCATTTGAACTTATAGGTTTGGTTGCCATTTGCACCCGGCAGAAAATTTATTGTTCCCCCGGTTATTGAAAACCGGTTTGAGGCCTTAAATAAATGTCTCCATAAGTAAGTACCTCCACCACGAACCAAGGTAATTGTACCTCCACTCATTGGCGAAGTTACTTCCATTGTTTAAAACCTCAGAGTTTTGCATTGCTGGCAAGTGAAGTATTGCCATTAATAGTAACATTACCGCCATTTTGCGTATAACTTAAAATACCAGCCGCGTTTAGCGTCTGGTCGCCGGCGTATAGCCCCGTTTACAACTAAATTACCGCCATCAACCTCAATAATATGAAGCCCCGCCACTTGAGTATTCTATATCGTTATGTTGTGCGTTTGCAATATTGCCGATATTAACGGTTCCAAGGTTTGATGCATCCAACGTAAGGTTTCCGTTCAAATACACAGTATTAGCACTCGTATTTGCATTTGCTATATTTATCACATTGCCTGCATTTGTAGCAATAATTCTTAATCCCGGCAGTTGCCGGAATTGTAAATATACTTCCTGTGCTAATATTAAAATTGGCATTGCGGTTATAAATAAAAGTACCGTTTTGCAATGTAAGCCAGTTATCATTTGGAGCTGCCAATGCCCCATTCGTATTTAATGTTCTTCCAATATTGCAAGTTAGTGTAGTTGCCTGTGAAGTACCCTTATTTATTGTAACAGTACTAAATGTTGTAACAGGTGCACCTGTTGTATTTTTGATAAGAGCATTATTTGGGAAAGAATAAGAGAGGTACATTTGTAAAATCGCATTTATCGTTTGTTGTTGTACGACCATGTGTTATTCCATCCGCATTATTAATTAAGCTTCCTCCAATTGACATGGTTTGAGACACACCAGCAGCATTTACAAATAAAGCCGACAAAGGTGAAATTATTACATCCCCATTAACCACAATATTTTGTGCTGGAATAGCCCCTGATGCCTCCCATATAAATGCACCACCCTGAATATTCAAATTACCATTAATGGTAATAGTTTTAACAATTGGTACCGTTGGTATTGTAGGATAAGCACCAGTCCACGTCGGACAAAACCAGGAATCAGCACTCGATCCATTGGTAGTTAAATTCCCATATATTGTTATATTCAGATTACCAAAAATAATATTTGAACCACCAAGTGGAGAAAGTTTTAAATTACCATAGGTAGAAACATTTTGAGGCAACCAATAAGTAGTATTTGAATTATTGTTGTTAGTGTATAACTCAGTTGTCCCAAGATTTGTATTAAAAGCAGAAAAATCTCCAGTTGGGAATGCAAATGTACTACCAGATGCGTTATATGTTGATACTCTAAAGTCCCCGTTTCCTAATGGGCTATTCACTACCATACTAAAAATACTGCCTGGGCAGTTATCAATATCTAATGCGGAACCAGCATCTATTTGTAGCGAAGCACAATTTGCTGTAGTTGAGTTATAACCGTAAGTGGCATTGGTCAAATATACAGAATCCTGATTACCGATTAGGACAATATCATTAGCACCGGGAATTACACTTAACGGGTTTGAATAAGATTTATGACTGGTTAGTGACCATGTTGCCGAATTGCTCCACTGACCTGTAGGAAAAGCAGAACCTTTAGGACAGTTATAACTATAAAAAATATTAGGCGACCCAAAAGCACCACCACCAGTTGTATTATCTCCTGCAGTATAATCAGCATCGAGATAGGAAGAGCTGTTTGGAAGAATTGTCCAATCTGTGATTGTGTAAGTCATTGTATTTATATTCGACTGATTTCCACTATTCCAGGTAAATTTGTTCCTGTCATATAAAGAAGGAACATAATTGGCTAATGTGCCGAATTGAACATCAGAAGAAGAATAAACAAAGGTATGGGTAACCGAATATGGACTGGTAAAACCACTCGAAATAATTCGCCAAAAGAATGTTAGGCTTTTACTAGCTGGTTTATTTGTTGTAGCCGGATGCACATACCCTACAGGAATAATTGTTATTGTTCCATATGTTGTTGGACTGGAGCCAAAACCAATAATAGCTTGCGTTTCAGCATAAGTTGCGGGCTGTTGGTTGAAAAGCATCCAACAGGGAAGGTAAATGGAGCATTTGATGTATAAATTTTCGAGATACCCCCGTCACCAGAATTACCGACCGTTTGGACAAAACAGGAATTGCTGAATGTTATTGCTGTGATTGCACTTGATGCCCTTAATGCGAGATTATAAGTGCCAATATTAAATATTTCATTTGAAAGCAGGTTAAGCGTACCATTAACCGTAATATTAGACAATAAAGAAACTGGTGCAGGATTCCCGACAGTAGTATTGTTTAGTTCAAGGTTCTGGAAAACGCCACCGCCACCTATTGTCTGGGGAGTACTGCCATTTAACTGGATTTTCCCTGTTCCCGGTGTACTAATAAAAGTGCCTGAATTTGTAACGTTCCCGGCAACAAATATTGTATTGCCCCCATCGTCAACAGTACCATTGGTAAGGTTTAATGTACCCTGCACAGTCAATGAAGCGCCGGCAATACTCAACGTACCGGAGGGCATGTTTATTGCCAGGTTGTGAGTCCTGAGCAATTCCGTTGTTTATGGTTCCATTAATGGTAAAGGTTTGGTTTGTAGAACCATTAAAGGTGGTTGTACCGGTAGATTTATACGTGGCAGCGCCTGCAACAATAAAGTTGCCCCCTATGTTGACATTGAGGCCATTTGCATCAAAAGTACCCGGTTGGGTTGTAGTTTGAAGTGAAAGGTTTTGCAAAACTGTTGTTAAAGGGTTCGTGTTTAACTGCACAACAGAAGTGCTGCTAACCTGGTTAATTGAAAGGTTCCAAAATGGAGCAAGGGAATTGATTAAATAATAATTGGCATCTGTCAATCCGGGCCCGGTTGTGGGAATTATCTGCACAGTCCCGCCTGTTACACTTATGTTTGATATCGGACAATTCACGGAAAATGCATTTGCAGAGCCGGTATTGCAAACATCGTAAATTTGCATATTGCCACCCGACATGGAGAAACCGGTGGCTGTGTTGCTGTTTATATTAAAAGTGCCTGAAGTTGCATCAATTCCATTTGCAACCCTTGCATAATTAATATTTGTATTTGTCAGGTCCGAAACACTTGAATATTGCAGGTTATGTTGAAAACGGCCACGAAGTATCATTGTGCCACCTGTTTGCATGTAGGTTAAAAGTCCTAAATTGCCATTTGCTGCATCATCTACTTGTTTCGTATCTACGGTTCCCCCGTTCAAAACAAATTGACCGCCAGGGGCAAAGTTCCAGTAATTTAAACCTGCAGATTCGCGGGTAGATAAATAACCATTGTTAACCTGAAGTTTTCCCAATATTGCCAGCGCATGTTGCCCTCCCATGGAAACGCCGTTTACCAAACCTGCCCTCCGGAAACCCCATATGCTATATTAACTTCATTGTAGTCATCAGCTGTTGATAATACAACTACATCGGTACCATCAATTATCAATGCAGCATTTGCAGGTATATAGAAATCACTCGTCGGAGGCCACTGCGATTGAACCTTCTGTAAGGGATGGGATCACTACAAGACCGGTTAAATCGAGTGTGCCGGTGCGGATCCATAATGCTTTCCTGAGATTTGCATTGGCGCCGGAAGCTTCCCCAGCAGCATTGTTGGCGCCAAATAACCTGAAATTGGAATAAGCCGAACAATAAATGGTCAGTTTATAGGTCTGGTCAATTCCTTTATCAAGGATTAAATTGTAAAAGTCAGTTGTACCATTGCAGGTCAGCGTATTGTTCGTTGCCCCCTGAAAATAAACCGAAGCAAGACCGGTTGTTAAATCTCTAATAATTGGAGGAAAAGAATTATATTCAGGGAAAGGTAAGTTTGTAAATTTAACGGTGCCATTATTTGTGAAGTCGCCATTTATAACTACCCTGTGCGATTGCAGGTCGTAGTAATTAATAAAAGGCGCTGTACCGCCTATAGAGGCTGTTGTGGGATCAGTAATTGTATTGGTTACACCATACCCCACTTTAAAAAATGCCCCGGTATTTACTGTCACATTGCCGCTGATTAAAAGCTGCAATCGCTGGGCTGTATTGTCATTTAACTGATATGTAGAGCCGGTCATTATATTCAAATTTCCATTAATAGTAAGAACCGGTGTGTTATTTTGAATGACCGTAGCATTATTATTAATTGTAAGATTATTATAAGCAGCCTGTGTTGAAAGGTTTACACTGGCATCGTATTCTGTTGTGCCACCTCCTGCATTAACAAAAGTATTGGTTGTTACGGGAGTTGGAAAACCTGAAGATGACAACTTCAAAGTACCTTGTCCGCGCAATGCTAACATACCTGAAGAAAATTGAAATGTTGAAAGATCAAGATAAGCACCATTATTTATAGTAATATCGTTAACAGTTGCAACAGGTGCAATTAGATTTACAGTGCGCCCGGATAAAATAACAACAATATCATTAGGCCCCGGTATGGTCGTTCCGACCTGGGTAGTCCCGCCCGGATCAGATGTCCATGTATTTGGCGTATTCCATGTTCCGGACTGGTACGAATAATAATATTTTGGAACACCGACTGTCCACCATGTGCTTGTATTTGTAATGGTAGTTGTGTTGTTAACTGTCAATGAATTTGCACCATAAAGAAATGTTCCGGTTGGTGTCTGCCAGGTTGTCCCGGAATTTGAACTATAATATGCTGCTTCTGCCTGGCCACCTTCAGCCGGATTGTTATAGGTAAATACCAGCGATAAGGTCTGACCTGTTGCACTGGTCAATACATCCCAGTATTTATTTATATAAGCAACGCTAAACGCATTGGTAGAAACGGCCCTGACACTTAAAGTACCTGATGTTGGCCAAGTATTAATTGTAACCGGTGAATAATATCCACCTCCGCCAACAGGAAATAAAGCCTGTAGGCTGTTGTAGTTTTTAACCAGATAACCGCTCCCGTCAGTAGCTATCATGTGCGTTGCATCAAAAGCACCACCAATAGCCGCAACTCCGTTGTTGTTAATGGTCAAACTGTAATTGGCCAATTCCAAAACTCCCGAAGTCAAAGTAAGGGTTCCTAAAGCAGCTATAGACGCATTGTTTTGTAAAGTCTTGGTACTACCTCCAGAAATTTGCAAACTGTAATAAGTTAACCCTCCTGCCTGTTGTGTCGAAGCGCCATTGTAATTGACAGCTCCCGTTCCGGCTGTAAAAGCTCCATTGTTTGTCCAGTTGCCACCAATTGTAATGGTTCCGGAACCAGATGTAATATTGCCTGCTCCAGTTATATCTCCAGTTAAAGTAATATTTGAGTTATTAGTATTCAACGCAGTAGCTCCACCTGAAGTACTCCAATTACCACTTAGATTTAACGTTCCTCCTGCTGTTGTTTTTAACCCTGCACCTGAAAATGTCAAATTGGGATATGTTGTTGCAGCAACAGCTTGTGCTACTCCTGAAACAAATCCTACTGTCGTTCTCCTGCACTATAATTGCGTGTTGTAAATCCGGGAAATGCTGTTGCTGTTAAAGCACTTCCAAGGTTAAATGTCCCTGAATTGAGGTTTAAAGTGCCTGTGCATGTAAGGGTAAAACCTCCATCATTTAGTACACTACTGGCCACTGTCCCACCTATGGTTACCGGGTTTGCTCCAACTGACCTTGCTGCACCTAAGGCAACCCCATTGGCATTTTCTATATCCAAACTTCCTGTACCAGTCCAGGGTGTCCTAAATTCATTACCTGTTGTTTGTGCTGATGAACCCATATATTGAAGTGTCGATGCAGCGCCTATATTTGGAACAGTCCCTGCAAGTACCGCAGTTCCTTGCATTGATAAAATCCTGTTAACTGTTGATGTTGCAGTAAATGTTTTTGTTCCTTACCCTGAAAGGGTTAAATATGAATAGGTTTGAACAGCAACGATTTGATTAGTTCCATAATAGTTTATAATAGAGCCTGCTGTAAGGGTATTTGTAGTATAATTTGTTGGGAAAGTATTTGTCCCTCCAATTAACAAGGAACTGGTCGCATCTAAACTTAAAGTGCCCCCAGCAACACCCCTGTTAGCCGTAAATGTTGATAAATCTAAAGTTGTTCCAGTTAATGTAAGGTTCCCGGCAATCGCCAAATTTGCACCCAATGTAACATTCCTGCTTATATTAAAACTCAGCAAACCACCTGTAATTGTATTTAATGGATTTATCGCAGTACCTGTCCCTATAGTTAAATTGGATGACGCCCCACCCGTAATTGTCCCCGAACCATAAACCAAACTTGATCCATTGGCCAAAGTCAACGTATTGGCTCCAATAGAAAGTGCCCCCGATGTTAATGTCAAAGTGCCATTAACTGTTACATTGCCACAGAGTGGAATTGAGCCAGTTCCATTTATTATCAGATTATAAAAGGTGCCAGCTAAAACACTCTGACCTGTTGTGTACGAGATAGTTCCTAATGTTTCATTTACTGAACCACCACAACCTGCTGAAGTAATGGTAAAAGTATGACCATTGGAATTCAACGGCCTGCACCCCCAAACGTGCCACTAACCGTAACATCTCCACACTGTGAAGCAGCCCCACTTACTGTTAAGTTTGCATAAGTTCCACCTAGAACATTGAGTGCGGTACCAGCATATAAAACTGTATCCTCAGTCGCATTTATAGCGCGGCGACATACTGTGGTACCGTTGAAATTGATATTATTTGCAGTATTTAAAGTAGGGCCTGTCGCTGATGTGAAAGCACCTGAAATGTTTATTGTATTTCCAGAAGTATAATTACCAGCTGCATTACTTAAATTGAGATTATTGTAGGTTCCAGTTATAATAGTCTGGGTTGCTCCATAATATTCAAT
>CAVSGB010000231.1:0-17091 GCA_963726845.1 uncultured Bacteroidota bacterium
AGGCGCACAAACATCAACAACCTGTAGCGCAAATGCATTTACAGTCACACCGGCAGGTGTGCCTATAGGTACAACATATACCTGGAGTGCACCGGTTTCAACCCCATTGGGTTCGATAACCGGCGGGAGCACTCAGGCAACAGGCCAGGCCAACATAAGCCAGACATTGACCAATATAACGGCAACGGCGGCTACTGCGACCTATACAGTTACCCCGACAACCGGGACATGTGCAGGCAATACGTTTACCATAACTGTAACAGTAAACCCTGTAGCTTTAGTAACCCCACAAACATCAACAACTTGTAGTGGGAATGCATTTACAGTCACACCGGCAGGTGTGCCTATAGGTACAACATATACCTGGAATGCACCGGTTTCAAACCCATTGGGTTCGATAACCGGCGGGAGCGCTCAGGCAACAGGCCAGGCCAACATAAGCCAGACATTGACCAATATAACGGCAACGGCTGCTACTGCGACCTATACAGTTACCCCGACAACCGGGACATGTGCAGGCAATACGTTTACCGTAACCGTAACAGTAAATATAGCCCCGGTTATAACAGTCCAACCAGCTAATAGTATAATATGCGAAAGTTCTAATACAACATTTGCAGTAAAGGCCAGTGGGGCAGGGTTAACATACCAATGGCAGCTATCGACTGATAACGGGACAACTTGGAACAACCAGGCCGATGGAGGCGTTTATAGTAACATGACGAAAGCGATTATGAGTATCACTGGTGCCACAATAGATATGGATACTTATCAATATCGTTGTATAGTAAATGGGGTTTGTGCTCCCCCGGCTACAAGTAATGCTGCTACATTATCTATTAATCCACCAATCAGTTGGGATGTTACAATAAATCATTTTAAATGCTTTGGTGACGATGCTGGATTTATTTTTAATATATCAGGCGTTTCTCCTTTTCATTATTCAATAGACGATGGAGTTGATTTTAGTAATACTAACGGTATTTTTGATAATCTTCCCGGGGGCAATTATAATTTGGCTGTTGAAGATGGAAATAATTGTATTTACTTGAATTCAAATAATCCAATTCCTCTTTCAGAACCGCCACTTATAACAATTACCAGTATCATTACTAGCCCAAAATGTTATGGAAGCAATGATGGTTTTATTGTTGTAAAGGCAGCGGGTGGCAACACAAATAAAACTCATAAGTACAATTATTGGATAAACCATGATAAAACTACAACTAACCATTCCGGTAATTTTGGCGGTCTTATAGCTGGAGATACTACAATAACTATTAGTGACGATAATGATTGTGAGAAAGATTTTGTTATAACTTTAACTGAACCCGCCCCATTAATAAGTACTCTTACTTTTCCTGTTGTTAATAAAACCTGTTCAAAGCTATCCAATGGTGAAATTAATATAACGGCAACCGGTGGTAACCTACCTATCAGTTATACCTTAAATACTGTTCCACCAACTGTTCCAACTTTATTAATTAATACTGGCGATTTCACTTTCCTCGATACAGGCACTTATAAAGTTACGGTTAACGATTTAAATAATTGTGCAACTAATTTAGACACTATAAAGGGCCTTATTGTAAAGTCTGACACATTGGCCATTAAAGGAATCGATTCTACAAACCTTGTATGCCATGGCGATCTGATCGGCCAGATTATTGTTCATACAACTGGTGGCTTTATACCAGCATTACAATTTAGCATTAATGGAAAAGGAGGGACATACTCTAATAACAATACTTTCAGTAAATTGAGCGGTGGCACTTATGATGTATGGGCAAATGATGGATGCGATACAGTACCTTTTAGGAAGGTTAATCTTTTTGAACCTCCGGCAATTCCAATTTCTTCAATCGATATTTTCAATGTGACTGGTTGTCATGGTACTGCCAGCGGAAAATTAGTAATCCACGCATCTGGCGGAACCGGAACATTGAAATATTCAATTAATAATGGGACACCGCAACTCAACGATACTTTTCCAGGCTTACCGGCTGGTGATTATAATGTAACAGTGACTGATAAAAATAATTGTTCTGCAAGTGGTTCTGCTACTATTACAGAACCTAATTCTGTAAGTATCACAAGTGTTGTAACTAAAAAAGTTGACGTTATTTTGAATTTAAAAGGCTCTATGACGATAACTGCTACCGGTGGTACAGGAAGTTATGATTATTGGTTAGGTAGCAAACCCCCTACGCAACTCTCAAACTACTTTGGTGGCCTCGATGTTGGTCTTTATACGGCGTATGTAGAAGATGCAGATGGTTGTTCCGATTCCCGGCCAGTAAGTATAACCAATGTTACAGGGGTTAGCCTAACTGTTCCAGTAAATTCCAAAAACGTGACCTGCAATGGTGGCAGCGATGGTGAAATACATGCAAGGTACAGCGGTGGTACTGACCCATATACCCTTACAATTACCAATATCAATGGGAATATTAATGTGCCGCTTGTAGATACTATGTCATTGGATTCAGGCAAATACATAGTTAAAGTAACAGATGGATCAAGCACATTCGATCAGCAAACTGTAACTATATCTGAACCTTTCCCGATTGCAGATACCATAGTGGTTAAAAATGCAACAAACGGCTTTTCGCACGATGGGTATATATTTGTTAAATCTTGTTCCGGGGGCAATCCTCCTTATACTGCATCTATCGATACAGGCATAAATTATTATACAGTCCCTGATACATTTAAGAAAAAAGATCCAGCAAAATACCTGGTTAAGGTTTTAGATAATAAAAACTGTCCGTCCAAAGATACAGTTGTAACTGTTTATGATAATTCGATACTTACAGTTAGCTACACCACCACATTTGTTGCCTGTTATGGTGATAATAGCGGTTCGGTAACAGCTGATGTATTGGCCGGGCCTTTAGGAAGTTACAAATATGTACTTTATTTTGGGGCGGATTCCATAGTATCAAATCTCACAACGTCCTGGACCTATCCATTCAATAATTTAAAGTCAGGGGCTTATAATATCAAAGTAACTGCATTAACAACTAACAAGAGTGTTTTTACAGGCGCTTTTCAAATAAACCAACCTGCTTCTCTCCTGGCAATCGATACAGTTTACCGCACACCTCAGACAACCCATGTTACGCTTGATGGCCAGCTAAATATTCATGCAACTGGTGGAATTGTAAATCCCAATTATTCATATTCGATAGACGGGCTTTCGTTTTTACCGACTTCTTTATTTACGGGTTTGAAAGGCGACTCAATGTATACAGTATATGTTCGTGATAACGGTCCTTTAGGTTGTCAGAAATCCGACACGGCTTTTTTGCCGTTGAAACTGGATACAGTGTTGAAAGCGAATATAAGTGTGACAGATATCACTTGTAATTTACCCCCATTATTTGGGCAGATAAACATCACGCCAACAAATGCTTATGGAAGCGTGAGTTATAGGCTTATTTTATCAAAAGATACTTTTAAAAACTTAACTGGCAATTTTACAGTTTCTGATTCAGGATGGTATCAAATTTATGCAATCGACTCTGAGAATAAGAAATTCAGGGATTCTGCAAACGTTAAAATTCTTACAGCCCCGATTCTCATAAACCAAACAATTTCAAATCCGGTTTGCCAGGTTGGTGCGAAAGGATCTATAGTGATAAAAGTGTCGGGCGGTAAAAAACCTTATACATATTCATGGGTAGCTACTTCAGCACTTACTGATACCCTAAGCACTGATACTATTTTAAATGGACAACCTGCCGGAACTTATCGTGTAAAAGTTGTAGACTCATTTAACTGTGTCTTAAATAGCGACTATAGCCTGCAACTTATAGTGATGAACCCGCTTCAGTTGTCTTATACTTATTCAATTTGCAATGTTGGTAATATTAACGGCACGATAACGGTAGATACAACAAATCTTGGGATTCCGCCTTATACATTTTCCTGGAGCCATAATCCAAAACTTGATTCACCGAATGCTGACAGTCTTGCCCCTGGGCAGTATAAAGTTACCGCGACTGATAAAAACTCTTGTCAACAATCCGATTCAGTTACTATTGGTTCGCTCGACACAGTTAAAGTAATATGGGCAAAAAAGGATGCCAATTGCGATAGCGCTATTATGGGGGCCAGGATATTAAGTGGTTACAAACCCTATACATTTATAGTAAAAGGGCCATACAATGAAACCGATACTTTTATCACAAGCGATACATCCGGAGGCGCAAAATACCTGCCCGGCACATATAAAATATTCTTTACAGATTCTTTCAATTGCTTTATCGATACTACTATTAAATTGGGTGGAAGGCCACCGATAACTGTTTCATATAGTATTCTGGATACACCATCGTGTCAAAATACCGCCGATGGTATGTTAAAAGCATTGATAGGTTCTGGCACATCACCTTTTACATCTAAATGGAATAAAATTTCTGACACGACAGTAGTTAGGGAAAATTCATTCAAACTGTTTAACAATCCTTTGGGTAAACAATTTGCTTCGGATACCTTTATTAATGCCGATACGGGCTATTACCATCTTAAAATAACAGATGACAGTTTGTGTACTTTTAACGATACATTCAAATTGCCTTCCAAAGATACCATTGCTTATAAATCGGTAGTTTCGAAAATCGCTGAATGTAGGTTGCCAGGTTTGATTACGATAACCCTCAATGCCGGAAGGCACAAGGGCAGTTATGTCTGGCAAGGGTTAAACGATCCAACGCAGGCAGGTTCCGGTTCGATAAAAGTCAACAATAGTTTGACACTAAGCCTCCCAATCGGCAATTATAAGTTCATCGTTTCCGATGCCATGAATTGTAGTGAAACAAGCACTTTAGCGATGATTTCAAAAGAGATTGTCAATCTGGATACAATTCAAACAAAGCCCGAATATTGTATCGATTCCGGATTGATTGTTTATAAGATAACAATTGGGACACCACCATTAAAAATTAAATGGAACGATAAGGATACAATTACACTATCGAATTACAAGTTAAACGATACAATAGTGCGCAATGTATTGGCAGGAGGCTATACGCTTCAAATTACAGATAGTCACGGTTGTACAACTTCTCAAGTTATTAGTATCGATACGGCTGGAAGGCTAAAGGCTTATGCCGGCCGATACAACTATTTGCCGGGGTACTTCGTATGTTATGGAAGCCAAAGCTACTGCCGGAGGGAAACTCATTACAGATGGCAAGGCCCAGTTTACCTGGAACCCGATGAAGAGCTTCGTAGATGAGAACAATATTATTCCTTCTGCGATTACTTTGGCTAACCTGCCTGATATGTACAGTGTAAAAAAATATATTTATTCTCTTTCGGTTATTTATGGGAGGTGCCATAGCAACGATTCCATGAATATTTTCTACCATCTTTCCAATGGCGTTATATTGCCTTCGGCAGATACAATACCTGGAGGCACACGACAGGAAGTAGTTCCTATTATTGGAGGGACAGGCTCGTATATTAAATATCTGTGGACTGGTATTGATAAAAAATATGTATTGGGTGGTTCAGATACTTTGAGAAACTTAATTGTAGACCTCACTAAAAATAACACTACAATATATTTCTATGGGGTAACACCTGATAGTTGTTTTGAATCTGATTCTACTGTGTTGCGACTGGCCCCGGTAGTAAAACCTGCAAATGGCTTTACTCCTAACGGCGATGGGCGCAATGACAAGTGGATAATAGAAAAGGCGGATGTTTACAGTAATTCCCTGGGGACTTCGGTTAATGTTGAAGTATTTAACAGGTGGGGGCAAAAGATATATTCACAGAAGGGCTACAATAATGACGACAAAGCCTGGGACGGTAAATATAATGGCAATGGACTTTCCTATAGGCACTTATTATTACATTATCACAATACCAGGTTTTGATCCTATAACAGGTTCGGTTACAATAATAAGATAAATTAAAATTTTAAAACGTTAAATATGAAACGTCTTTTAATTTTCCTGGTTACAATTGCGGGGGCTGGCATTATATATGGCCAGCAATCGCCTTTGTATACCCAATATATACAAAACCCGTTTGTAATTAACCCGGCAGTTGCCGGAACATTAAATTTTTTCCAGATAAAACTGATACAAAGAATACAATGGATTGGATTTAATGATGCACCAATTACAACATCATTTAGTGTTTATGGGCCAGTAAGTGCGAAAAACAAAGATATGGGTTACGGTGGAACTTTCTACAGTGATATTACAGGGCCTACAAGCCGGCTTGGGGCAAGAGGCTCGTATGCATATAATATAAAAATAAACGAAACAGAAAGGATTTCATTCGGTGCAGCTTTAGGGATAATGCAATACAGGGTCGATGGAACAAAAATAGGATTGGTAAATGATCCGGCTTCACCACAGACAGTTACAAATATTCCGCTTCTTGATGGTCTTGCAGGTGTTTACTTTTACGATTCTAATTTGCAGGTTGGCCTGTCAGCGGACAATCTTTTTAACAATTCTATAAACCTCGATAATAGCGGAAGTTCAAAAGCGCTTGGGAAACTCAACAGCGATTATTATCTTATGGGTTCGTATAAATGGATACTGAACCGAAGGTGGAATGTAGAAACTGCATCAGGGATAAGGTTTGTTGGCCTTTCGGTTGTACAGTTCGATCTGAGCGCAAAAGCTGAATACATGAGAAAGTTAACATTTGGTTTAGCTTATCGTTTGCAGGATGCTGTTTCTGTTATACTCGGTTACTATTTCACAAATCATATTTATGTAGGCTACTCTTTGGATATAAGTACTTCTCAAATTTTCAACTATAGTTTTGGAACACATGAAATATTAATAGGATACAGGTTTAGCAGTTTAAAATAATTTTAAGTTCCAAATATTTTTTTGGTCATATATTTATAACTTTATCATTTTTCATGAGGAATTTTATTCTTTGTTTACTTATCCTTTTTTCAGCCTGCCATTCCAAGAAGAAAGAAGTTTCTTATCAAATTATTCCGGAAGATAAATTCGTGAAATTACTGATCGACTACCACCTGGCAGCAGGTGTCGCAAATTCTGATTTTGTAAGGACGAAAATGAAAAGTTTTAATAAGTTCACAGTTAGCGACTCTATATTAAAATATCATGGTTATACCAGGGCAATATTCGACAGTTCTGTTTCTTTTTACGCATCGGAGCCAGAAAAATTCGATATTATGTACGATAAGGTAATTACTGAATTGAGCCGTTTGCAGGCTAAAATTCAGCAAAAAATTGTAAAAGAAAAAGAAATAAAGAATAAAATGGAAAATAAAAAAGAGAAGAATATTAAATAATAATTGGTTTATATTATAGCCCGAAATTCCTCATCTAAAGACCAAACTCATCAATCGTATAAATGCGCAAAATTGCATCTTCGTATATTTTCCCTATTACATCGAAACCTCTGAAACAAGGAATCCTTGTTTTGTCAGACGAAGGTGAAATCCTCGATATTATCGATACTGGGGGCAAGCTCATTGAATCTGGCTCACTTGAGTATTATAACGGTATTATAATTCCGGGTTTTGTAAATGCTCATTGTCATATCGAGTTGAGCTATATGAAAAACCTGATGAAGGAGGTCAATGGGTTGCCCGTTTTCATTAAATCTGTTTTATCTTCAAGACATACAATTCCTGCGAGCACTTGAAGAAATAATAAAGGCCGCCGATGATGAAATGAAGGATGAAGGCATAGTTGCTGTCGGCGATATTTCAAATGACGATTTCTCGTTTAGCGTTAAGAAAAATAGTTCACTATATTATCATACATTTATTGAAGTCTTCTCGCCATCTGATAAAATGGCTAATACAGTTTTTTCAAAAGGCGAAAAGCTGTTTCATCAATTGAATGATATGGGCCTTGCTGCTTCGATTGTCCCACATGCGCCTTATACTATGTCGCCTAAGCTGTTTCAGATGATCTTTGATTTTCATGTTGCATTTCCGGGAATTTATTCTGTACACAACCAGGAAACATCTTCTGAAAATCAACTTTATACAGACCATTCTGGTGAATTAGTCGATTTGTTTGCTGGAATAGGATTGGATTTAAACGCTATCGAAAAAACAGGCAAGACTTCTTTGCAATCTATATTACATTATTTTCCTATCGAAAGAAATATTTTACTGGTGCACAATATTTATTCCAGTTCGCAAGATGTTGATTGTGCTATGGCAAGTATTAAAAAACCATATTTTGTAATTTGTCCAAATTCTAATCTTATAATCGAACAAAAATTGCCTGATATAAAAATGTTAACTGAAAAAAATGTAAAAATTGCAATTGGAACGGATAGCTATTCTTCGAATAAAAGATTATCGATTTTAGAAGAATTAAAAACATTGATACGGCATTTTCAATATTTAAACTTAGAAACCTTTTAAAATGGGCAACCTGGAATGGTGCTTCAGCATTGGGACTTGAAAATAAACTTGGAAGTTTTGAGATTGGGAAAAACCCCGGTGTGAACTTACTTACTGGCATTGACTTCGAAAATATGAAACTGACGCAGGAGAGCAAAATTAAAGTTCTGGTATAATATTTATTCCATTATATTTTTGGTGAAGGGTCGAATCGGCTGGTAAACCTTTGAGGTTTGAAAAACCTCAAAGGTTTTACTGAAATGATCAACTATTTTAATCCATAGTTATATTTTTATGGTTTTGTAATTATGACAAGTAGAATATAGCCTTAATTTTAATCATGAATATCAATTATAAGAAATATCATTTTAGACTTTACATTCTTTAAGTTCTTTCTTTGCGTACCTTTGCGTGAAAAGCTTTTAACATGCCGACATTTCTTTTTGATAAAATAATTTTCGGTCCTGTAAAGAGCCGAAGGCTTGGAATTTCATTGGGAATAAACCTGCTTCCTAAAACTCAAAAACTCTGTAATTTCAATTGCATTTATTGCGAATGTGGCTGGAATCCTGATAATAAAGTTAAAGCATCTCTTCCAATGATCGAAGAAGTTAAGCAAATGCTTGAATCAAGGCTTAAGGAAATGAAAGAAAAAGAAGAAAAGCTTGATGTCATTACTTTTGCCGGAAACGGCGAGCCAACCATGCATCCTGGCTTCAGGCAAATTATTGAAGCAACTATTGCTTTACGGGATAAATATTTTCCTGAAGTCAGGGTAGCTGTATTATCTAATGCTACTTTAATCTATAAACCTGAAATATTCAATGCTCTTAACCTGGCAGACATGAATATTTTAAAAATTGATTCTGCTTATGAAGAAACTTGTCGATTGCTAAACCAACCTGCCGGGCATTTCAGCATCGATGATTTAATTTCAAACCTTCAAAAATTCAATAGCAGATTGATAATTCAAACAATGTTCATCAAAGGTATTTTTAACGGAGTTGAGTTTGATAATACAACTAAAAAGGAATTAGATGCCTGGCTGGCAGTTTTAAAGAGAATAAATCCTTCTCATGTAATGATATACACTATAGCACGTGATACGCCAGATGAAGGGATTGAAAAAATATCTTCAGATAAATTAAATAAAATAGCAGGCTTGCTCGAAAGTATTGGAATTAATGCAAGTGTGAGCGACTAATTTCAATTATGCGCATTTTAAAAAACGCCATAACACTTTTCGGCTATACTAAGGAAAACAGTGTTACATATTCATATTTAATCTAGTCGAGTTATATTGAGCGAAGTCGAAATATAATAAATCTGTCAAAAAAGAGTGTCATGAAATACCCTTATGTTTTTCTCCTATTGTCAGTATATTTGCACAAACAATAATTTATTAAATATGATAGCAAAAGTCAGCATCATTATGGGAAGTACATCCGATTTACCCATAATGGAAGAAGCAGCGAAAATATTAAATGAATTTCAAATTCCTTTTGAAATAAATGCCTTATCTGCTCATCGGACACCCGATAAAGTAATGGAGTTTGCAAAAAATGCCTACAATAAAGGGATACGTATAATTATTGCAGGTGCAGGTGGTGCAGCACATTTGCCGGGAGTTATTGCTGCGCTTACCCCGTTGCCTGTAATTGGAGTTCCGATTAAAGCTGGAATTTCAATCGATGGTTGGGATTCTATATTATCAATTTTACAAATGCCCCCTGGTATTCCTGTTGCTACGGTTAGCCTAAACGGTGCAATGAATGCCGGGATACTTGCTGTTCAAATATTGGCATCAGGCGAACCTGAGCTTTTGAAAAAAGTTATTGATTTTAAATTGATCCTTGCAAAAAAGATTGAAAAGGCAAACGAAGAACTGGCAAAGATTAAATTTGATTTTAAAGTGAATTGATTCTGCTGCTATTTAGAAAAAATCTGTAATGGAATAATTTTTTGCTTTTAACAAGTTTAAAGTAAACCCTTTTTTATATCTTTATATCTGTACCAAAAGTTATAAAGATTTTTTTGAAACGTAAAGCCATTTTTCTGATTGTAATTTTCTGCAGCAATTTGTTCGCCTATGAAAATTATTTAGCCGGGAGCAGGTTTTCTGCGATGTCGGGTTGTGGTGTATCAATTCCGGACAATTGGTCGGTATCATATAACCAGGCCGGGCTTGCTTATTTGGTATCCCCAACTGTAAGTATTTATCACGAAAATCGATTCTTAATGAAAGAATTGGGTGAAAGTGCTTTTTCAGGCATACTTCCTTTAAAACTTGGTACATTTGGTTTTTCATATAACTATTTTGGTTTTTCTTTATACCACGAAGGGAAATTAGGATTATCGTATGGAAAGAAACTGGGAAATAATTTCGCAGCCGGATTGCAACTCGATTATTTTAGCAGCTACATTTCAGGATCAGATAACCATATACCCCGGATAACTTTTGAACTTGGCTTAATGAGTTTCCCGATAGAGAATCTTGCAGTTGGAGTTCATATTTTTAATCCTTTTCCTGAAAATCCTGGCATCGGCAATGACGTTCAATTACCTTCATCATTTGAATTGGGGTTGGCTTATACGTTACAAAATAAAATAATCCTGGCTGCTGAATCTGCAAAAGATTTCTCCCAGGATTTAATTTTCAAATTTGGAATAGAATATCTTCCTGTTTCCCAATTGGCATTGAGGATGGGATTTTCATCAGATCCTTCTCAATATTCATTTGGTGTTGGTTATCACACAAAGCGATTTTGGACAAGCCTGGCATTTAGCAATCAATTAGTACTTGGTTTCACGCCGGGTTTAGAGTTTGGGATGGTTTTTTAATTTGTTTTATATCTTTCTTCACTCATGATTCTTTTTTCTTGATTCTATAAGATCAATCATATTCCGGTTCAACAACAGCAGCCTTCTTAAAATTCCTTCTATTTACCAGAAAAATTCCGCTAAGGACAACTATTGCCCAACACAATTCGATCCAGGTCAGCATTTCACCTAATACAGGAATAGCAACTATTGCAGTCACAATTGTTTGGCTTAATAAGCTTACCGATGCTACTGTTGATTTTATATATCCCAATGCCCAGTTAATGGCAAGCCATCCGCCTAATTGAGATATAAGGCCAAGGCCGGCAAGGGATAGCCAGCTTTTAGCTGAATAACCTGTCATTTGAGTGCCAGAAATAAGACAAATTGCAAAAAGTACAAGTGTACTGGCGAACATCGATATTGCTGTAAAAGATACGGTGTCGAGACTGTTGCGCACACGCTGTGTGGTTAGCAGGTAAGCTGCATAAAATACACTGGCACTAATTGCCAGGATACTTCCTAAAGAAAGTCTTGCATGTTCGATTTTATCAATGCCAATTATAAGAATTACACCCAATATTGCTATAAAAGTCCCGATCCAGAAAATGGATTTTGGTTTCTCGTGAAAAATAAAAATTGCACCGATTCCAACCCATAATGGTGAAAGATTTGCCAGTAATGTTGCGATAGCTGCTTTAGTAAGTAAAATTGAAGTATTCCACATGGCAATATCACAGGCAAAAAATAGTCCACAAAGTGCAGCAGCCCTGATAGCTTTAAAATCTAAACCTGATTTCTTTCGCCCTGCCCATAAAGGAATTATTGCAATTGAGCCAATCCCCATTCTGTAAAATGCAGAAGCAAAGCCTGTGACATCGGCAAGTTTTACGAAAATTGCTGACCAGCCAATGCAAAGCAAACCAAAACACAATACAATGTACTGAACCCAAATACGGTCTTTAATATTGAACATTTAGTATGATTTTTGCTGCAATATAATATTTTTAAGGAGTAAATAAAATATTTAAAAATTAAAACCTTTGCAACCATTTAGGTAGTGAATTAAAATATCTCTTAAATACTAAAATATTCTGAATCTGATTAGAACGTCGAACTTAACGACAGCGTCCTCATGAGCGAAGCGAATAAAATATTGCACGCCCCGAAGTGCAAATGTTGCAACAATGAGACGCACAGCTTTATATTTTACTTTCAGTGAAACCGCTGCGCTAAGTTCTTGAATTTTTTGCTCCTTTTTGTTTCAAGACAAAAAGGAGAAGAACTTTATAAAAACGTATAATATTGATATTTAGAACTTAACATATTTTATTAGATATTTGATTACAACCTGAATAGTTACGATTATTTTATTTTGCAACAATTACTCAGTTGCCTTTGGCCTTTCTTACTGAATTTTGAAGATTTTATAAACTAAGTTTTTTGTTGGCTGTTATTATCAATGAATTTTAATAATTTTATTCAGTGGGAAAAGTATGAACATAGGTTCTATTTCTGTTAATAATTTTTAAACATTTACGTTTTTAATTTAACTTATTAAATGAAGCATTTGGTAGTTTTGACAGGGGCGGGAATGAGCGCAGAAAGTGGTATCAGGACTTTTCGCGATCAGGGTGGCCTTTGGGAAAGTTATGATGTTATGGAGGTTGCCAGCTATGATGGTTGGTTGAAAAACAAGGAACTGGTTTTACGATTTTATAACGAACGGCGTCATCAACTTAAAACTGCAAAGCCAAATGCCGGGCATAAAGGATTGGCAGCGCTTGAAAAGAAATTCAAAGTGAGTATTGTTACCCAGAATGTAGATAATCTGCACGAAAGGGCTGGTAGTTCAAATATCCTTCACTTGCACGGCGAATTGACAAAAGCCAGAAGCATTAAAGACTCAGATTACATTATTGATTTAGGGTATAAAGATATAAACCTTGGCGACAAATGTCCAAAAGGTGGCCAGTTAAGGCCACATATTGTATGGTTTGGCGAAGCTGTTCCTGCAATGGAAGAAGCTGTTGAAATAGCTGCAAGGGCCGATATTTTTGTAGTTATTGGAACATCATTAAATGTATATCCCGCTGCCGGGTTGATAGATTATGCCCCGCCAAAAGTCCCGGTTTATCTTATTGACCCGAATCCTGTAACTTCTTCTGTAAGGAGGAAATATATTTTCATACAGGAAAAGGCTGGTAAGGGAGTTGAAATTCTTACAGAAAAATTATTGGAATATGAATAGTAAAAAATTCTCAAAGTCTCTGGTAATTACTGGTTGTATAATAGCCTTGGCGATTCTTTGCAATACCAAAGCAAAAGCAGGTAATAACAGCTATGGTGTGTTGCTTGGTTTTACAGGCTCAACCATCGATGGTTCTATTTATTCAGGATACAATAAACTTGGGCTTACAGGGGGTATTTTCGCCAATAGAAAATATAGTGAAATTTGGAGTTTGCAGGCTGAACTTAAATATATCATGAAAGGTGCTGCAATAACTAGCTCTGTTAACAATCCCACAAATCCTTCAACTCTTCAACTGGATTATATTGAATTTCCTGTATTAGTAAAAGCCAAAACAAATCAAAAATTTGAATTTGAAAGTGGCTTGGCTGAGGCTTATCTTTTATCGTCACAGCAATATTTTGCGGGAGGCATCTCCGATAACCTTAGCTTAAAAAAAACCGATCTTTCATTTATTGCGGGTGTTTCGTATTTATATAATGAACATTTTACTTTTAATTTAAAGTTTTCTTATTCGCTGAAAAGAATAAGCTACTTGGCTTATAATATTACCATCTTCGGAACTTATGGCCAATACAACAATTTGCTTAATTTTTCTGTTTATTATACTATTAAATGAAACAATATATTGAGAGGCGAAAAATCGTAATTGCAATTACAGGGGCTAGCGGTGCTATCTATGGGAAACAATTGTTGGAAAGTATTTACAGCTTTAACAGGATAATTGAAAAAGTTGCTGTTATTTTTTCTAAAAATGGCGCCGAAGTTTGGAAATATGAAATAGGAGACTTACCAGAAATGGTATCGCCATTCGTTATTTACGGCCAGGATGATTTTTTCTCGCCAGTTGCCAGCGGTTCTTCAGGATATGATACGATGATAATTTGCCCTTGCAGCATGGGCACTCTTGGTCGTATTGCAAATGGCATTTCTGGTAATTTAATTTCACGTGCGGCAGATGTAATGCTTAAAGAAAGAAGAAAGATTATTTTGGTACCCCGTGAAACTCCAATTAGCCTTATTCATTTAAATAATATGAAATTACTTACCGAAGCGGGTGCAATTATTTGCCCGGCTAATCCTTCATTCTATAGCAAACCTGCCAGTATTAACGAATTGGTAAAAACTGTCACAGATCGTGTACTTTCGCTTGCCGGCTTTAATACTGTTGGTTTTAAATGGGGAGAAGTATAATTATTTTCCGGGTATTACCAATTTCCGTTCTCCCGTCTCCAGTTTCCGGATTCCGGATTTCAAAAAGTTTAGTCATCCACAACAATATTGGTTACTTTCATTTCCTTACCCTGAAATATATTCATCGAATAGCTCCCACAGCCAGGACATGGATTTCCATATGAATTCAGGTTAAATTCAGTATTGCAGTTTTTGCATCGGGCAATACCTTTAATTATTTCTATTTCTAATTCTGAATTAGAAAGCGGCGTTCCCTTTCTGATTACTGAAAAAGCAAAAATGAGCGCATCTGTTTCAATGCCGCTCAAAATACCGATAGAAAGGTGTACAAGTGAAATTTTTTTTGTAAAATCCGGAGGTAATGATTTCTCAACAATTTGTATTATAGATTGTGCAATGGAAAGCTCGTGCATATTCTTTAAACTTCATCAACGAAGGTAAAATCCATTTCAAATCCGGGTAATACATCTTCACCAGTCAGTTTTTCATGAAAGGATAATTCAAGAATATCTCGTTGAGGTTTATAAACATAAGTTTTTCTTTCTTCAAAATCAATAAGCCAGGCCAACCTGCAACCATTTTCCAACCATTCTTCCATTTTTAATTTAAGCTGTTTGAGGGAATCGGATTCTGATTTGAGTTCAATAATGAAATCCGGGCAAATATGGGTGAATTTTTTCCTGTCGTAAATATCAATTTGCAAATAGCGCTCCCTTTTTATCCAGGCAGCATCCGGCGAACGCATAGAACCATTTGGCAGTGTAAAACCACTGTTTGAATCGAATGTAAAACCAAGTCTGAACTTTAAATTCCAGTTTGCTAATAAGCTGTTAACTAAACTATTATAATAACCGCTTAATGATCCGGTAGGTGACATAATTAAAATATTTTGTTCTTTATCTTTTTCGAAGCGCAATTCACGGTTTTGTTGGCAGAAGTTGAAGAATTCTTCCTCAGTCAATGTAAATGCTTCAGTTTTCAGCACAATTGTGTCCATAAAAGTTCTTACAATGTTAATATTTGGTACAAAAATAATACAAATTGGACTGTAAATCAGATGTAAAGAGATAAATTGTTTCTTTGACTTAAATCTCCGATTTTCGGTTTACAGGCTTTAAATTGTTATTGTAGCCAGTTATGATTAACTGCATTACTTTTACAAAAATATTTATATGCAAAAAATCAATTTACCTGTATATCCCGCTTACCTAAATATTGACATTAAATCAATAACAAATGATAATCCCAAATTATATATTGAAACCTATGGTTGTCAGATGAATGTCAACGACAGTGAAATAGTCGTGGCAATTTTACAACAACATGGTTTTCAACTAACCGAAAATATTAAAGAAGCTGACACAATACTTATTAACACGTGTTCAATCCGCGACAATGCCGAGCAGCGGGTACGCGGGCGTTTGGATGTATTTATGCAATTGAAGAAGAAAAAACCTGCTCTTGTAGTGGGTGTAATTGGTTGCATGGCAGAAAGGTTGAAAGAGAAATTGCTGGAAGAAGAAAAAATTATTGACCTGATTGCAGGCCCTGATTCATATCGTGACTTACCCGGATTGCTTTCTTCCGTTGGGGAAGGGCAAAAGGCAGCCAATGTGCTTCTTTCACGTGAGGAAACGTATGCAGACATTAATCCTGTAAGGCTCGATGCAAACAAAGTTTCTGCTTTTATTTCAATTATGCGCGGATGCAACAACATGTGCGCTTATTGCGTGGTTCCTTATACTCGTGGCGCTGAACGAAGCCGCGACCCCCAGACTATTATCCGTGAAGCAATGGAAGTTGTTGAAGCCGGTTATCATGAAATCACACTTCTTGGCCAGAACGTTAATTCTTATTTCTGGAAAGATGAAAACGGGGGGAAAATAAACTTTTCAAAATTGTTAGAAATAGTTGCAGAAGTAAGCCCGGTTCTTCGAATAAGATTTGCTACTTCACACCCCAAAGACATCAGTGATGAATTGCTTTTTACCATTGCCCGTTTCCCGAATATTTGTAAAAGCATTCACCTGCCTGCACAGTCTGGCAGTTCAGGGACTTTAAAGCTAATGAAACGCAAATACAACCGGGAACATTACCTGGAAAGAATTCATGCAATAAAAACTATAATTCCGGATTGTTCCATTTCAACTGACCTGATTACAGGATTCTGCGGCGAAACAGAAGAAGACCATAATGATACCCTCACAATGATGCAGGAATCTGGATTCGATTTTGCTTACATGTTTAAATATTCCGAACGCTCCGGGACTTATGCAGCAAGACATTTAAAAGATGACGTGGCTGAAGAAGTAAAGTCGCGGCGCTTAACTGAAATTATTAACCTGCAAAGCAAACTATCTTCGAACAGCAAAAAGAATGATGTAGGTAAAGTCTTTGAAGTGCTTGTTGAAGGCGTATCGAAAAAATCTGATGATGAAATGTTTGGGCGTACTTCTCA
>CAVSGB010000232.1:0-10526 GCA_963726845.1 uncultured Bacteroidota bacterium
AATTTATTGCTAAGCTTTATATATTCATTTGACAAACATTCACCTCCTTTATCTTTTGCAAGTGCTTGAAAAAATTCAATATTATAACTTTTCCCGTTCATATAATTAATGATCAAGAATCTTTCCTTTATTAGCGGGATATTCTTGAGAGACCCTGCCTTAAATTTAATTACTATATTAAAAGTAAAAAGTTTCTTGGTAATATAGCTAATACAAATAGCGCTTAAAAAAATTCTTATTAAGTAACGCAAGGATACCTGATGTTGTAGAGACACAAAGTAAGGTCATCAAAAGAAATTAATGTCCTCTTATTTACCTATTGCCAGCGCCTTAAAATAATATTCATCCCTTTTTTGCTGCTTTTTGGTAAAAACTTTCGTCCGTTGCAATACTTTCAATGTCCTTAAAATATTTTACCGTTTCTACCTGTAGTTCCATGGTTGCCGGTTCGTCGCAGACTATAATTCCTTTCCGGTGCATTTGAAGCATGGAAACTGTCCATATATGGCTTATGCCGCCTTCCACAACTTCACGCAACGCCCTTGCTTTATTGTAGCCTGTAATAATAATCAATACTTCCCGTGCATCCATAACGGTGCCTACGCCAACGGTAAGCGCCTTCGTGGGCACTTTATCCATATCGTTGCCAAAAAACCTGGAATTTGCATGAACGGTGTCATAGCTGAGCGATTTAATCCTTGTCCGCGAAGTCAAAGATGACCCCGGTTCATTAAATGCAATATGGCCATCGGCACCAATACCGCCCAGAAAAAGTTCAATTCCCCCGGCTTCAGCTATTTTCTTTTCATAATCCATACACTCCTTTTCAAGATCGGCGGCATTGCCATTCAGGATATGGATATTTTGTTTTGGGATATCGATATGGCCGAAGAGGTTTTCGTACATGAAGCAGTGGTAACTTTGCGGATGGCCTTCAGGAATACCGACATATTCGTCCATGTTGAAAGTAACCACATGCTTAAAAGAGATGTCGCCGGCTTTATGCCGCCTGATAAGCTCCCGGTATGTTGAAACAGGCGATGAACCTGTTGGCAACCCAAGCACAAAAGGCTTTTCGGCTGTGGGTTTAAAATCATTAATTTTTTTAATTACATAATCGGCAACCCAACGGCCTGCTTCATTCTCATCTTTTTCAATTAAAATTCTCATGGTGTTTAAAATTAAAGATTTAAAAAAATTATAGGGAATAATAAAGAATTTCTACGTACACAAATTGGTTTTCTTACTAACCACGGCATTCATGCCGTGGAATTACCAATCACCAATGGTTGGGCTTTAGCCCAACACATTCTAAAACTTATAATTCCGTATGAATTCCTTATATTCTTCTTCCCAGGTTTTTTTTGGTGATGTTCTTCCTGGTTCTTTATATATTCCCTTACTTTATCAAGCTGTGATTCACTAATCGAAACTGCAAAATACTCATCTGCCCATTCAAATTTATCTTTTGACATCAAAAACTTATTTATCCAGAAAGATGACTCACCTTTAATCAATTGCATCACTTTTGCCAAAGCCTGATCTACACCAAGGGAGATAATACAATGAATGTGTTCGCTATGCCCATTGATGAAATCGATATAAATACCTTTATCTTTTGCATTATCGCGAATATGGGAAATAATTTCCTTTTTATTTTGGGATGTGATAAAAGGTGTCCGGTTTTTAGTGCCCCAAACGCAATGAAGCCAGATACGCACGTATGCCATGATATTATTATGTTCAGGGCTAAAGCCCAAGATTATCGGTACTGCATTGTGTCTCCGTCCTAAAGGACGGAGTTAGTCAAAACCCAGAAAAATATTTGTCATTAAAATTTATAAACAGTATTTAAACCTATACCATTAATAAAAATAATCTTTTTTAAACATCTAATATTATTTTAAAAGATGTGTGCATTGTTGTATTTGATAATAGAGAGCATACTGATCCTGATAAATATAAAACTACAGCTAAAAATTAGATGATTTGTCACAGCTCCTTTTCGGTTCGTTCAATGTGTGAATGATGTAATTTATTTCCAAAATTATATAACACTTTCCTGAACCTAAGGGTTCATTTTTGTACCGTGAAAATTCATTCACAAATTTAAATTTAAATATTATGAAAATTACAGGTAAAAAAATTGTAACGATGATGCTTGCATTATTATTTATAGGCATGGGCACATCGATGTTTGCCCAGGGCAATAAAGAAAAAGATAAAAAAGAAGAAGGAAAAATGGCAGGTATGGAGAAAAAAGAAATGTGCAACAAAGACAGTAAAGAAGGAAGTTGCTGTGGCATTAAAGGGCTTTCGGATGAGCAGAAACAGAAAATTGAGAAATTGAAAACTTCGCATCAAAAAGAAATGCTTCAACTGAAAAACCAGGTATGTGAGAAAAAAAGCCATCTTAAAACCCTTGAAACTGCCGACAATGCAGATTTAAGTGCCATCAACAAAACCATAGATGAAATACTTGTTGTTAAAGCGGAAATGATGAAAAAATGTGCTGCACACAAACAGGATATCCGTAAAATTTTAACCGACGACCAACGCGTCAAGTTCGATTTAAAAGAATGTAAAAAAGGACCGAAAGAAAAACGGGATAAAAAAGGTTGAGGGACAAATAGCGAGAACCTTTTAATTATTGGCATAAACAACAGGCTGTAAAACAAATTTAGTCAAAGGCTGATTTTTCAATCGGCCTTTGATCGTTTTCTAAGGCAACTAAAATTGAACATGAACAATTAGCAACTATATAAATGCACCAACCGGGCATTTTTTAAATGTGTGAATGATGTAACTTATTCCCAAAGTTATGTAACACTTTCAGTGATTTAAGCACCCACCTTTGTAATATCAATAAGTGAAGCCAACCCTAAGCGTTTTAAGATTTTTTTCGACTGGTTTCAACTTATATACAATAAAAAATTAACCATGAAAAAAACATTTTTAACCCATACAATAACAAGGTTTACTGCCTATAAAATAATGAAAAAGTATATTCTCTTCTTTGTTTTAGGATGCTTTAGCCTGATGGCTTTGGCAAATCCTAAACTGGCATCGAAAGAGCAAATCGGGATGTTTAAAAACTCAAAAACTTGTGTTGTACTTGAAAATAGTTGCATTTCTTATAATGTATGCATAAAAGATGCCATTCAGAAATATTGGAAATCTACTGAATTTGAGTTTATCGACCAACCGGAGTTTGAAAAGAGAAGGTTTGATTCGAAATATTCGTTTTTGGTACTTATGAAAAGTGTTTACGGTAATGACCCTGGTGGTGTTGGCTATAATTGCATAAACCTTGTGCTGGGAGATGCTGCAAATGATCTTACCAATATGCCTGAATTATGCAGTATCCCGGTTTCATATTCTAACGATAATAATATTGATTATGGTTATGCCATTCCTTCAATTATTAAATTCATTCAGAAACATGCAAAAAATCTTGAGAACAAGCGGTTTATCATTTCACTTAAAGGATTGAAATATTACAACAACAAAGCAAGTTTTAAAGGAAAGGTATTATTATTGAACAAAGATATTATGGCTGTAGATGCTGATACGCCTGAGAAAATAAATTATGTATACCCATATTATTTCAAATTGCTTTCTTCTTCTGAGGTTCAGACGGAAATAACTACAAACCCTACAAATGCCTTATTTGTTTTACATGTTGGCCCGGTTCAGAATTCTGGGGCAGGAAAATGCTTTGAGATGATTTTTGATGTTGAAGGTAACCTCTATTACTATAATTATCGCAAGATCACTAATGAAAACAAAGATGGTTTTAATCAGAAAGATTTTTATTACATCAGGTAAAAGAATTGTAAATAAATGTAAAATTAAAATATAAAAATCTTTTGTTCTGGAAAATTGCAATTATCATTTAAATGTCTATATCTGAATCTTTACAAAAAATTGACAGATTTCGCACGGATTTTAATGTAAGGTTGAAACCGAAAAACCAGGTTAGAAGGAAATTGATATGAAAAAGTTAAAAAGATATTTACTCTTACTATTGTTTTATTCCATAGGAATTGCAGGTTTTTCAACTACTCGTGCAATATCAAGTTCAGGAAATTCATTTAATTATCCTATAATAACTATAATATTTGGTGATACCGTAAATTTTGAACTTGAAACCATGCAAAATGTGGTAGAAGTAGACCGGAACTCATGGATTTCAAATGACACAACTCCCCTTCCTGGTTTTTGTATTCCTTTTGGAGGCGGCAAGGCACTTCCTGTTCATCTTACAATCGGGATACATTTTTATGTATGTACGCCCAATGCAATGATAGGTATGAAGGGAATAATATTTGTTCATGCCCTGCAGGTATTTTAGATAAAATATCACAAACAGATTTTCCAATTACTACCAAACCCAATAATGGAAAATTTCAGTTGAAAATTGATAGTTCGCAATTAGCAAAAAATTATGATTTGGAAATTTATAATGTGCAAGGTGATAAGATTTATGCATCATCAGATAAACAACAACAAAAATTAAACAAAATAGATATTGCTGATATTCCTAAAGGAATTTACTATTTAAAACTTAATGGTGGTGTTGAAATCCAATTCAAAAAAATTGTTATTGAGTAACCATTGCAAATATTGAAACAGAGAAGAAAACAAGAAAATAAAAAAGTAAATAAAAGCATTTAAATATATTATAAATAAAACACTATGAGAATTTTATTGATTGGATTTTTTGCATTATGTGCCTGGTCGGCACTTGCAACCTATCTGTACGTATGCAAAATAAAAGGATTGTGTGATGAACCCGCAACTATGCAAATGGCCTCGGCAAGCAATAGTTATGTTAAATCTGCTGATACATTAAGTAAACCAGTAGTGCAGGAGCAAACAGTAATCCCTGAAGACCTGGTAATCTACTTTGGTTTTGACAAATCGTATTTCAATTCCAATTCGGAAGCTGACAAGTACTTTGTTGAATCGGATAAGTACCTTAATCAAAACTCAAAAACTAAACTTAGCATCACAGGCCACACCGATGCCATTGGAACTGATGGGTATAATCAGGCCTTAGGTTTTCGGCAGAAAGTTTGCAACATTTTTTTGAAAGTAAGGGCATACCTGCTAATAAGATCATTATTGAATCAAAAGGAGAAAAAGAACCTGTAGCTGATAATAATACATCATCTGGCAGGGCCAAAAACAGAAGAACAGTAATAACTATAAAAAATTAAAACTATGAATACTTTAATTATTCTTTTGGAAGAAACAAAAAGTGAAGCAACACTTGAAATACTTTCTTTATTGCTTGTTGCCGCCATCATTGGATATGTAACGGCATGGCTTTATTACAAGTCAATCTATAAAAAAGTTATTAAATCCATTAAATCCGAAAATGAGGAATATAGAACTCGTATCTTCAATATTAATGCGGAAAATGGCAACCTGCAAAAAAACTTTCGTGTAAAAGACAATGAAATCGAACACCTTTTGTTGGAGGTTAAAGCTCTAAAAGCATTACAAACAGAGGCAGTTCATGAATTAGATGATATAACATTAAAAAATATCAGGAATGAACAATTGCTTTATGAAAAAGATGAAGCATTGGTCCATATTGCGCAGCGTAAGCATTTGCTGAATTACTTAAGTTTTGGAACGGCAATCGCAGCTGAAAAGGATGACCTGAAAATGATCAGTGGCATAGGCCCTTTTATTGAAGAAAGACTTCATGCACTGGATATTTATACTTTCAGTCAGATTAGTAAATTCACTGCAAAGGATATTGATACCATAAATGATGCCATCGAATATTTTTCAGGCAGGATTGAAAGGGACGAATGGGTTTCTCAGGCTAAGGAACTTATTCATAGTGAAGAAAAAAGGAAAGATTTTCTTGAAAAGATAAGGGCAAAAAAAATAAACATATTCTACAATAGGATAGGTACAGCCCATAAAGACATAGCCGATGACTTAACCACTATTAGTGGCATAGGTGGATGGATAAAAGAAAAACTCAATGCACTGGATATCTATACATTTCAACAAATAAGTAATTTCACTGACGAAGATGTCCATTCGGTCACTGAAGCAATTGAATACTTTCCAGGTAGGATTGAAAGAGATGAATGGATAACTCAGGCGAAGGAATTAGTCAGGATCGCAGGCAAAAAGTATGAGCTTTATAATCAAATTAGGGAACGGAAGGGAAGAATATACTACGACAGGTTGGGAGTTGCCCATAAACATCAGGCTAATAATTTGACCCTTATTAAAGGAATTAGCTTATGGATCGAAGAAAGGCTCAACATGCTGGATATATATACTTTTGAGCAAATCAGCAAACTTACACCTATAGATGTTGAGACAATCACTGAGGTTTTAGAAATTGCCCCTGGCCGTATAGAACGGGACAAATGGGTTAGCCAGGCAAATGAACTCGCAAATAAAAAGTTACATCATGTCATGAGCTAAATCTAATTTAAACAGACAACTTTTTTAGTTATTTAGGCTGTTGACTTTTAGGAATCACTCACTGACTAAAAGCCAACAGTCTATAAACCTAAATAATAATAACTACTTTGTTTAGACAGGAAATGGAAAAAAGAAAAAAATCGGCTGAGTTAATCACTGCTAATAAAGAATTGGCCTTTCAAAATAAAGAAAAAGGTAAGCGGGCGGCTGAGTTGATTATTGCTAATAAAGAACTGGCATTTCAAAACGAAGAGAAAGAAAAGAGGGCTGCAGAGTTAATCATCGCTGACAAAGAGCTTACTTATCAAAGTGAAGAGAAAGAAAAGCGGGCAGCAGAGTTGATCATCGCTGACAAGGAGCTTGCTTTTCAAAGCGAAGAAAAAGAAAAGCGCGCAGCTGAATTAATCATTGCTGATAAAGAGTTAGCTTATCAAAGTATAGAAAAAGAGAAAAGGGCAGGCTGAGTTAATTGTTGCCAATAGTGAACTTACTTTTCAAAATGAAGAAAAAGAAAAACGTGCTGCAGAATTAATCATAGCCAACAAAGAGCTCGCCTTTCAAAACAGGGAAAAAGAGAAACGGGCAGATGAGTTAATTATTGCCAATAAAGAGCTGGCATTTCAAAATGAAGAAAAAGAAAAACGGGCAGATGAATTAATCATCGCCAATAAAGAACTTGCATTTCAAAATGAAGAAAAAGAAAAACGGGCAGCTGAATTAATCATTGCCAACAAAAAACTTGCTTTTCAGAATAAAGAAAAAGGGAAAAGGGCTGAAGAATTAGCCATTGCCAACAAAGAGCTTGCCTTTCAAAACAGGGAGAAAGAAAAGCGTGCAGATGAATTAATTATCGCCAACAAGGAGCTTGCCTTTCAAAACGAAGAGAAAGAAAAACGGGCAGCTGAGTTGACTATTGCTAATAATGAACTTGCTTTTCAAAATGAAGAAAAAGAAAAACGCGCTGCGGAATTGATCATCGCTAACAAAAAACTTGCTTTCCAAAACGAAGAGAAAGAAAAACGGGCAGCTGAATTAATCGTTGCCAACAAAGAACTTGCTTTTCAGAACGAAGAGAAAGAAAAACGGGCTGCTGAATCAATTATTGCAAACAAAAAACTTGCCGTTCAAAATAAAGAGAAAGAAAAACGTGCAGATGAATTAGTTATTGCAAATAAAGAACTTGCCTTCCAAAACCGTGAAAAAGAAAGAAGGGCTGATGAGCTGATAATGGCCAACAAAGAGCTTGCTTTTCAAAGTGAAGAAAAAGGGAAACGTGCTGATGAGTTAATAACTGCAAATGCTGAACTAGCCTTTCAAAATGAAGAGAAAGGAAAACGGGCAGCTGAATTAATCATTGCAAATAAAAAGCTTGCTTTTCAAAACAAAGAGAAAGGAAAACGCGCAGAAGAACTGGTCATTGCCAACAAGGAACTTGCATATCAAAACAGGGAGAAAGAAAAACGGGCGGATGAGTTAATTATTGCCAACAAAGAACTTGCTTTTCAGAATGAAGAGAAAGAAAAACGTGCACTGAATTGACCATTGCCAATAAAGAACTTGCATTTCAAAACGAAAGAAAAGAAAAACGTTCTGCTGAGTTAATTATAGCCTATGAAGAACTTGCCTTTCAAAATGCAGAGAAAGAAAAACGGGCTGCAGAGTTGACCATTGCCAACAAAGAACTTGCATTTCAAAACGAAGAAAAAGAAAAACGTGCTGCTGAATTAATCATTGCTGACAAAGAACTAGTCTATCAAAACGAAGAAAAAGGGAAACGTGCTGAAGAGTTAATTATTGCTGACAAAGAGCTTGTCTATCAAATTGAAGAGAAAGGAAAACGGGCTGAAGAGTTAATTATTGCAAACATTGAGTTAGACTATCAAAACGAAGAGAAAGGAAAACGGGCGGCAGAATTGGTAATTGCCGATAAAGAACTTGTCTTTCAAAATAAAGAAAAAGAAAAAAGGGCGGCAGAATTAGTCATTGCAGATAAAGAAGTTGTTATTCAATACGAAGAGAAAGAAAAACAGATGGCTGCAAATAAAGAACTCGAAGCATTCAGTTATTCTGTTTCTCACGATTTACGCGGCCCATTAAGGCATATTGGAGGTTTTGTCGATTTGCTCATTAAAAACAATTCATCTCAACTCGACGAAACCGGGTTAAGATACCTGAATACTATTTCAGAATCATCTATTGAAATGGGCAACCTGATTGATGCACTGCTTACATTCTCCAGATTAAGCAGGGGTGACATGGTGAGGACTAAAATCAATTCGAAAAACATGGTAAACCAGATAATAAAAACTTTCAGCGATGAAATTACAGGCAGAAACGTTGAAATAATTGTCTCGGAACTCTCTGATGTAAATGGTGACGAAACTTTAATAAACCAGGTTTGGGTCAATCTTATCTCTAATGCTATAAAATATTCAAGAAAAAAGGAGAAAGCAGAGATAAATATTGGATCGTACATAGAAAGTAACAGAATAGTATTTTTTGTCAAAGACAATGGGGCCGGTTTCGATATGAAATATGCTGATAAACTATTTGGCGTATTCCAGCGGCTGCATAAGGCCAGGGATTTTGAAGGAATCGGGATAGGGCTAGCTAATGTTAGCAGAATAATAACAAGACATGGTGGAAAATATTGGGCAGAGAGTGAAGTTGGCAAAGGCGCCACGTTTTATTTTAGTTTACCAGGTAATTAATAAAATACAGCTTTTAGCATTTAGTTATTAGCTATTAGCATAAAACAAAAAATAATGTAAAAGAGCCAATCGCTAAAAGCTAAAGGCCAATTGCAAAATTATAATAATAATCATGAATACAGATATAAACAGAATCCTTATTGTGGATGACAGTCCTAAAGATATTGAGCTTGCCATTGCTGCCCTTGCTGAAAAAAACCTCGCCAATGAAGTTGTTGTTGCAGAAGACGGGGAAGAAGCATTGGATTACTTGAATAAACGCGGCAAATTCTCTAGCGAACAAGGCAATCCGGCTGTGATACTATTAGATATAAAAATGCCCAAGATGGATGGAATAGAAGTGCTGAAACAAATACGTTCAGATCCTGAATTTAAATCAATTCCGGTAATTATGGTAACATCATCACAAGAGGAAAAAGATTTGGTAGAGAGCTATAAACTTGGCGCAAATTCTTATGTTGCTAAACCTGTTGATGCGATTCAGTTTATAGATGCAATTAATGTTTTGGGACAATATTGGGCTGTCATTAACCAACCTTTGCCAATAAGAATATAATTAAGTTAAACTATTAGTGAATTTAAATATGAATAAAAGTCAAAAAAATATCAAATGAAGTAACCTTACATAAGTTCGAATGAAAATTAGCATTCTACATAAACTCATATTTTTCTCTTTCATTATCCTGGCAGGTAATGGGTTTTTAGGTTATGCTGTATATAAAAGCAGACAAAAACTTAATGCCTCTGAACAATTGGTGCAACACACTGAGCAGGTTATTTCACTTTCGGGAAATATACTTTCACATGGAAAAGATATAGAATCCGCTTCACGGGGGTTTGTTATTACTAACGACAGCACATTTCTTGAACCCTTATATTCTTCCGAAAAAACAACTTTTTTTTACATTAATCAACTAAGGCAGCTAACCCGGGATAATCCAATACAGCAGCAGCGTATAGACTCTCTCAATTTTTATATGCATAAACGTTTAGTGTTTTCATTAAAATCGGTTGAATTAAGAAGTAAACAAGGATTATCATCTGCCATAGCATATTCTTCTACAAGGCAAGGCTTGTACTATTCTGATCGTATGCGCCAAATTACCAGTGCAATTCAGCAGGAAGAAGCCACCTTGCTTAAACAACGAAAGCACACGAACGAGATCAGTATAGCAGCGTTCAACCTGTTTTCAGTGGTCATGTTTATTTTAATGGTGGCATTCACTATTCTTTTGTTAATCGTCACTGGCAATTATTGTGTGTGTGTGTGTGTGTGTGTGTGTGTGTGTGTGTGTGTGTGTGTGTGTGTGTGTGTCAAATAAGAGAGAGTATACGTACTGAATCAAAGGAACACAT
>CAVSGB010000233.1:0-6106 GCA_963726845.1 uncultured Bacteroidota bacterium
CAGGCAATAGTGGGTATGGAATCGGTATTGTGTTATTCGATAAATTCAGAGGAACTCCTGGAAATGGTTCATCGACCATTTATGTTGGTGTTATTTCTACTTCTGCAGGAAGTAATTTTTATTGCTCAACTGATACGGGTATATCCTGGAAATTGATTCCCGGAAGCTCCAACGAAACAAATTCCGCATCACGCTAAAATGGCTTCAGATACTACAATTTACCTGGTTTATAATAATGGGCAGTTCCCAAGTAGTGCTGCTGGAGGTACCATCTGGAAATTTCATATTCCTGACAGTATATGGACAAAAATAACCCCTTCTGGCAGTGGAGGTGGTTTTGGAGCATAAGTGTCGATGCTTCAATCCAAAAAAAATTATTGCCTGCACAATTGACTGGTGGGCACCCGATGAAAAATACTTGTCAATAAACGGTGGAACGACCTGGACTGCAATTGGCAGAAATGCTTTATACGATAAAAACGGTGCACAATATTTATGTTTTGGCAGTTCCAGTTGTAGCAGTCCTGGTGCCGGATGGATGGGTGATATAGAAATTGATCCTTTCAATATACACCGTGCCATGTATACTACTGGTCAGGGACTCTGGTCAAGCAATAATTACGACACACTACCTGCAAGCAAGGTATTGTGGAAATTTATAGACAACGGGTTAGAAGAGACAGTTGTTGATGATATGACAAGTTCTATCAGGGCCCATTCTTTAGCGTTGTTGGAGATATTGAAGGAATGAGGCATACAAGCCTGGATAAACCTTCTCCAATTGGAATGTACAATCCAAGGTTTGGTACGACAAGTCTTGATTTTGCAGGACTAAACCCTCAAATTCTTGCCCGTGTTGGTACCGGAGCTCCTTATGGCGCATTTTCGATGGACAACGGTGTTACCTGGACGGCCTTTCAAAGCAAGCCAAGTGGATATAATGCTTCAAATTCTTCAGCTTATGTTGCAGTTTCTGCCGATGGCAGCACTATTCTTTGGTCTCCTTATAACTGTACTCCTGCATATTCGAATGATTTTGGTAAAACCTGGAATATTTGCGGAGGTTTGCCAAGCAATTTAAAGGTTGCTGCAGATAGAAACGAACCGAATAATTTTTATGCATACAGTGGAAATTATATTTATATTAGTACTGATGGAGGGGTAAGCTTTTCACCTAAAGCAAATATTGGCGCGTTTTCCAGTGGAAGGGTAAGAACTGTCTTCGGGTTAAGTGGAGAGTTATGGGTTGCAACAACAAGTGCATTGTTTCATTCTTCCAATTCAGGTAGCACTGCTGTTAAGATTTCAAACGTTCAGGAGGCTGACGCAGTAGGTTTTGGAAAAGCTGCAAAAGGTAAAAGCTATCCAACTGTTTTTCTTGTTGGTAAAGTTAATAATGTTTATGGGTTCTTTATGTCCACTGATATAGGGGCGAGCTGGAGTCAAATCAACAATAATTCACAACAGTTTGGTTGGATCGATCACGTTGCTGGCGATGAACTCGTTTTTGGAAGAATGTTTGTTGGAACAGGCGGACGTGGAATCCTATATGGTGAGCCTGTGTTCGATTGTCATGGCGATTCGGCTGGCACAGCATTTTATGATGCGTGCGATTCATGTGTTGGAGGCAATACAGCACAAACAGCATGTGCAAGTATTTACGATTGCAATTGGGTTTTAGATGGCAATGCTTATATTGACAATTGTAATAAATGTGTCGGGGGAAATACGGGGAATGTGGCTTGTATAAAAATTGAAGTTGTTGACGAAAAAATCAATGATTTTAGTGTTGCACCTAATCCATTCTCAAGTGAAATTCTTTTGCAAACTTCTTTACCTGTCTATTACAGGATTGTCGATATTTTAGGGAACCAGTTGGAATCTGGCTATTGCACGGGCAATTCTTATGTTGGGCAAAAATTGAAATCGGGGATTTATATTTTAGAAATCAATAATAAAAACTCGACAAAAGTTGTAAAAATATTGAAGCGTTAAAATTATTTGAATATTTTATAGCGTAATCTTTTAAAAGAGCCTAAGTTTATAAAAAAAAATTCAGGCATGCATAAGTTATTTCTTGTTTTAATCTTGTTATTTTTTTTAAGGATAATTAATGCCCAGAAATCTTATCCTTTTCAAAATACAAGCCTCTCAGTTGAACGAGCGGATTGACAATATAATCTCTTTAATGACATTAGACGAGAAAGTTGCATGTTTGAGCTCAAATGTAAGTATTCCCCGTCTTGGCATTCCCGAATTAAAGCATGTTGAGGGATTACATGGCCTGGCACAGGGCGGGCCTTCAAATTGGGGCAGCCGCAATCCTATGAAAACTACAATATTCCCGCAGGCAATCGGGCTTGCTGAAACCTGGGATACTGCTATGCTTCATTTAGTCGGGTCGATAGAAGGTTATGACGTGAGGTATGTTTTTCAAAGTAAAAAATTCCATCGGGGCGGGTTGGTTGTCCGTGCACCTAATGCAGATATTGGGCGCGATCCGCGCTGGGGGCGGACGGAAGAATGTTATGGCGAAGATGCATGGTTTAATGGCACAATGGCTGTTGCACTGATAAAAGGTTTGCAGGGAAACGATCCGAAATACTGGCAAACAGCCTCATTATTAAAACATTTTCTGGCTAACAGCAATGAGAATGGACGAGATAGCACTTCATCAAACTTTGATGAAAGGTTGCTTCACGAATATTATTCATTTTCTTTTTATAAAGGTTTTGCGGAAGGTGGCGCCAACGCATACATGACCGCATACAACGCATACAATGGAGTTCCTTGTGCAGTCAATCCAATAATTAAAAATATTACGGTTAAACAATGGGGAATAGATGGAATTATTTGCACCGATGGCGGGGCGTTTGGACTTTTAGTTTCAAAACACAAGTTCTTTCCGGATATATATAAAGCAGCAGATGCTTGTATCAAATCAGGCATAAACCAGTTTCTCGACAGGTCTTACAAAGAAGGAATTTATGGTGCAATGGCTAATAAATATCTTACCGAAGTTGAAATTGATAGTGTATTAAGAGGTAGTTTTCGGATTATGATAAAACTTGGTTTGCTCGATCCTAAAGAAGATGTTTCTTATACCTCAATAGGCGTCAAAGATACAATTGATCCCTGGACAACAGAAAAAAATAAAAATGCAGTCAGGCTGGTCACGCAAAAATCTATTGTACTGCTTAAAAATTCAAACAATATTTTGCCTTTAGATAAAAATAAAATTAAATCGATTGCAGTTATTGGCCCTTTTGCAGACAAAGTTTTGCTCGACTGGTATAGTGGTACCCCAGCTTATACTGTTTCCGTTCTTGAAGGCATAAAAAATAAAGTCGGGACAGATATAACAATGAATTTTGCAAAAAGTAACAATGGCGATTCGGCTGTAAATATAGCGCGTTCGTCTGATGTAGTTATTTTATGTGTTGGCAATCATCCAACCTGTAATGCCGATTGGGCAAAGGCGGAATTTCCGAGTGAAGGGAAAGAAGCGCTGGATAGAAAATCAATTATTCTGGAACAGGAAGAATTAATAAAACAGGTTTATAATGTAAACTCAAAAACTGTTGTGGTACTGATCAGCAGTTTTCCCTACGCAATTAACTGGACACAGGAAAATGTACCGGCCATCCTTCACATGACGCATTGCAGTCAGGAATCAGGCAATGCTTTGGCAGATGTACTATTTGGTGATTTCAACCCGGCAGGAAGGCTTGTGCAAACCTGGCCAAAATCTATCGGTCAGTTGCCTGATATGATGGATTACAATATCCGTAATGGCCGTACTTATATGTATTTCAAAGGTGGGCCGCTTTACCCGTTTGGCTTTGGGCTGAGTTATACAAGTTTTAACTATTCAAATTTAAAGTTAAGTTCAAATAAACTTAAAACCGAAGGTGAGGTTAGTATTAGTGTCGATGTGAAAAACACCGGCACATTTAATGGAGATGAAGTTGTTCAGCTTTATTTAAAACACCTGAATTCTAAGGTAGAAAGGCCTGACAGAGAGTTGAAAGGTTTTTGCAGGGCTGCAATTAAAGCAGGCGAAACTAAAACGATAAAGATATCTTTAAAAGCTAAAGATTTAGCTTATTGGGATGTGTCTAAGCAAAAATTTGTAGTTGAAAAAGATAAAATCAAAATAATGATAGGCAGTTCTTCCGAAGACATTAAATTGGAGAAAACAATCGGGATTGTTGAATAAAATTTGGTTAATAAGGAGGTGTCTCAATTGTCTATTTTTGTCGCAAAACCATAAGCTTTATAGTAAATTGCTGGCAATTTTAAGTTCCCTTTAAGGATTTAAGGGGTAATGACTGTAAAAAACCACTTTTAAGAAACTTCATAGTCAATAGTTCGGTATATTTTTAATGTGAATTTATATGTAATTGATTTGGTGATATTTTGTGTTTTTACTCACACTCACATGCCTTCACACCGGCAGTTCGTGAAGATATACGTTGTGTTTTGGTGGTAAGAAATTCATAATAGACACAAAATCACCAAGTCACCAAATTACACCAAAATATTTACCGAACTATTGATAGTAATTGTTAGGAAATAACATAATCATGATTTATTAAAACTCGTGTTTATCGGCGATGCAAAGCATCTGCGTTATATGTGTTCCATAAAAGATTAGAAAGCAGATGATAAAGATTTTCAAACGCTGATAAAACTGAAAATATAACCATGTTATTTCGTTGCAGATTCTTAGCTATAAAGTTTATATATTGGACTTTAGTCCTATGCATCTTTTCATACAACGAATTGATGTTAATTAACTTTAGAATTAAAAATAATCAATTATAAATATTTATTGAAATATCAGATTTCAATTTGAAGCTATTTTTTTTTAATATTACATTTTTAATAATTATATGGATATGGCAAAGAAAACATTAAGATTATCTTTATTTATTTCTCTATTGTCCCTTGTTAATATTTCTATATTCGCTCAGGCCCGCAAAGGGCAGGTGGAACAAGATATACCAAGACTTCAGAAACAGGGGACAGCAACCCAGTTATTGGTTGACGGCAAACCCTTTTTGATGCTTGCAGGTGAATTAGGTAATTCAAGTACTTCGAACCTGGCATACATGAGGCCGCTTTGGTCGAAATTGGCCAGGATGAACTTGAATACAGTTCTTGCCCCGGTTTATTGGGAAATGGTAGAACCAGTTGAAGACAAGTTCGATTTTTCTTTGGTCGATACAATGATTAAAGATTCAAAGAAAAATAATTTACATCTTGTTCTTCTCTGGTTTGGAAGCTGGAAAAACAGTATGTCGTGCTATACGCCGACATGGTTAAAAACAAATACGCAACGTTTTTTTCGCGCCCAGGATAAAGCAGGCCATAGTTTAGAAATTTTGACTCCTTTTAGCGAAGAGAACCGTGATGCCGATTGTAAAACATTTGCTGCATTGATGAAACATATCAAACTAACTGATAAGACCCACCAGGTTATTATGATGCAGGTTGAAAATGAAATCGGGATGCTTCCGGATGCACGCGATCATTCGCAATTGGCCGATGCATATTATGCCAAAGCAGTTCCAAAAGAACTTATAGATTATTTGCAAAAAAATAAGGATAAGCTGTTGCCGGAAACTTCCAAATCATGGGAATCGAAAGGTTTTAAAACATCCGGCACATGGGAAGATGTTTTTGGCAAAAGCATTGCTACCGACGAATTATTTATGGCTTGGTATTTTGCAATTTACACGAATAAAGTTGCTGAAGCCGGCAAGGCTGAATATCCAATCCCAATGTATGTAAATGCCGCATTGAATAAGCCTGGTTTAAAACCCGGCGAATATCCAAGCGCAGGGCCATTACCCCATTTGCTTGATATTTGGCATGCTGCAGCGCCTTTCAATCGATATTTTTTCGCCCGATATTTACCAGGCCAATTTTCAGCAATGGTGCCAGAAATATCAAAAAATTGGAAACCCTGTTTTTGTTCCGGAGATTGCCAAAGGCGAACAAAACGCAGCACAGGTTTTTTATGTTTTTGGCCAGCACGATGCAATGGGATTTAGCCCATTTTCAATTGAATTGACAGACAACCCTGAGAAAGAACCATTAA
>CAVSGB010000234.1:0-44842 GCA_963726845.1 uncultured Bacteroidota bacterium
CCAACAACCACAATATCATGATTATTGTTACAATGACTACAGTCACAATGACTACTATCAACCACGATCAACCACCAAACACGGTGTTATAACACAATACATGAAATTGAGGCTTTCTTCCGTGTTTTGAAAACCAACCTTCTACGGTGCCCATTTACCATAAAAACTGATGACGACAATGGCCTACCTGCTATTTAGGCTTACTGTATATTGGGTGAAGCACCATACGGTTCCAATTAAAACAAAAAATACATTGCCACTAGCGCGAAATTGTCTGAATTGGCATGACCCAAAAAGCGGTAACCACTACAACCCAAAACTCGGACGAAAACATCATTCTAATACGAAATTTTTTGGAGCCAACCCAGAAATAAAACTGCTGTACGACTCTTTAAAATAGAAAAAGGATTACCCTTTCACAAAAAGAAAATCATAGTCCTCAAATCCGAACTCAAAATGCTATACATCCCAAACAGCAAATATTTTGGTTGCAATAATTACAATGTGGTTTAGTTCTTTGCTACTTCGCATTTTGGTGTAAAATATTATTTGAATTTCTTGAAAAAATTCAAAGAAGAATTACCAATGAAGTTTTGTTATTTCTTTTCATTCAAAGAGCAACAACCTGTTTGAAAACATTTTCCGGGCAAACCAAATTTTTCATCAAGCACTTTTGCCGGAGCTGAAAATCCAAAATCATCCATTCCCCAAACTTTTCCATTAGCCCCAACAAGCCAAGAGCACTGGAAAAACTCCAGTCAGGCCGAAGATTGGTATATTTTCTTATTATATTTTTTTGATATTCAATTGATTGCTGACGAAACAAACCTTCAGAGATTGCTGAAACTATACGGACTTTAAGATTTTTTTGACTTGATAACAATTCTGCCCCTGCATTAGGGTCCAAATTTCCGAGCCACTGTCAGCAAGAATTACATCAGGTTTGCCAGGGTAATCGACAGGAAAATAGTCGAAAATTCGGCTTGTAGTGCATCTTTATAGCGTGTTGATCCGGCTTTTGGGAGGAGTATCTTTTATGTTTTGTCTTGACACAACAATGCTGTCGGGGTATGGGTATTTTCCAACGCCATTTTCCATGCAACTGAAGTTTCACAGGCATCGGCCGGACGAAGCACAAGCATGCTGTTATTACCCTGAATGAAGTGTTAATTGTTCCAATAAGCGTACCTGTGCTTCCTGTTCGACAGTTTGATGTGTCTGGCTATCTTCCCCAACACGAAACGGATCATGTGTCCAGATAAATTTAACTGGGAGTTCCATCAAAAGGTAATAAACGGCAAGCAGGCTTCATGTAATCCTGAAAACAAAGAATGTCCCAAGCAGCAATAACACTGCCATGCAATGCTATTCCATTGCACAATGCGGCCATAGTATGCTCACTTAGACCCCGCCTGTAGGAAAGCGCCGGGTAAAATCGCCTTTAACAAAAGGCTTGGAATATTTCAAAAAACCATCAGTCTTATCGCTATTTGATAAGTTGGCAGATGAAATAATTATATTTTCAACTTTTTGGGTGAAATAACCGAGTATATTTGCCGATGCTGCACGTGTTGCTATTCCTTCTTTCAATTTTATTTCTTCGAAATTTAAATAGGGCAACTTTCCCGACAAAAATAAATTGAATTTCTTGGCTAATTCAGGATTTGCATTAGCCCATTCAACCCGTTTGCTGTTTTTCCGGAAGTTATTGAACTCTACAATAAAGCAAAAGAAAATAGAATTGCTGAAGCCAATAATCGAAAAGCAAAGCAAGTTGAATGGGCTAATGCAAATCCTGAATTAGCCAAGAAATTGGATTTGTTTTTGTCGGGAAAGTTGCCCCATTTAAATTTCGAAGAAGTAGCCCAGAAAGAAGGAATAGCAACACGTGCAGCATCGGCAAATATACTCGGTTATTTAGCCCAAAAAGTTGAAAATATAATTATTTCATCTGCCGACTTATCAAATAGCGATAAGACTGATGGTTTTTTGAAATATTCCAAGCCTTTTGTTAAAGGCGATTTTACCGGCGCTTTCCTACAGGCAGGTGTAAGTGAGTTGACTATGGCCGCATTGTGCAATGGAATAGCATTGCATGGCGGTGTTATTGCTGCTTGCGGGACATTCTTTGTTTTCAGCGATTACATGAAGCCTGCTGCCCGTTTATCAGCTTTGATGGAACTCCCAGTTAAATTTATCTGGACACATGATGCGTTTCGTGTTGGGGAAGATGGCCCGACACATCAACCTGTCGAACAGGAAGCACAGGTACGCTTATTGGAACAATTAAAAAATCATAAGGGTAATAACAGCATGCTTGTGCTTCGTCCGGCCGATGCCTGTGAAACTTCGGTTGCATGGAAAATGGCGTTGGAAAATACCCATACCCCGACAGCATTGTTGCTGTCAAGACAAAACATAAAAGATATTCCTGCAAAAGCCGGATCAACACGCTATAAAGATGCACTACAAGCCGAATTTGGCGCTTATATTGCTGTCGATTGCCCTGGCAAACCTGATGTAATACTTGTCGCCAGTGGCTCGGAAGTTTCAACCCTAATTGCAGGGGCAGAATTGTTATCAAGTCAAAAAAATCTTAAAGTCCGTATAGTTTCAGCAATCTCTGAAGGTTTGTTTCGTCAGCAATCAATTGAATATCAAAAAAATATAATACCAGAAAATATCCCAATCTTCGGCCTGACTGCCGGTTTGCCAGTGACACTTGCAGGGCTTGTTGGGGCTAATGGAAAAGTTTGGGGACTGGATAATTTTGGATTTTCAGCTCCGGCAAAAGTGCTTGATGAAAAATTTGGGTTTACCCCGGAAAATGTTTTCAAACAGGTTGTTGCTCTTTTGAATGAAAAGAAATAACAAAACTTCATTGGTAATTCTTGTTTGAATTTTTTCAAGAAATTCAAATAATATTTTACACCAAAGATGCGAAGTCGCAAAGAATTAACCCACATTGTAATTATTGCGACCAAAATATTTGCTGTTTGGGATGTATAGCATTTTCGAGTTCGGATTTGAGGACTACAGATTTTTTCTTTGTGAAGGGGTAATATTTGTATTTTAAAGAGTCGTACAGCAGTTTTATTTCTGGGTTGGCTCCGAACAATTTCGTATTAGAATGATGTTTTCGTCCGAGTTTTGGGTTGTAGTGGTTACCGCTTTTTGGGTATTTGCAATACGGACAATTTCGCGCTAATCGCTATGTATGCCTTTTTGTTTTAATTGGAACCGTATGGTGTTTACCACCCAATATGCCAGTAAGCCTAAATGCAGGTGGGCCATTGTGCCGTCATCGTTTTTATGGTAAATGGGGCGCAGGTCAAGGTCGGTTTTCAAAACACGGAAGAAAGCCTCAATTTCATGTATTGTGTTATAACACTTCCATACCGTAGTTTCTGAGGTGCCTGGTAGCGAGGTACGTAAAACGTAAATGCCACTTCGTGCATTTACGTTTATGTCTTAGTTTATGCCCCATTTCATGGATGTTACCACCTTTTGGTCCGTGACACTCTAAATCTATTGTATAATATTATCCTATGGCAAACATGGTCATCGCTATTGTGGTAACTTTCCACCAAACGGTAATATCCGGACAGGATATTTGTTTGTGGATTGTTGCGCATGGATATTTTGAAATACATGGGGGTAAAATAATGTAATAATTAACTGAAAATCAATACTCCCCTGATGACTACAAAACAATTTTAAAAAATATTAGCCTTGATTATCAATAATATATAAAATACGTTTGACTTTTTAGGCCAATTTTAGGCGAAAATTAAGCTGTTTTTAACACTCTTTTGCTGAATTTTTTTGACGAGCACGCAATGTGGGTAAAATTATAATTACATAGAAACTGTACAAAAATGTCTAAATAATTAAATGTTTTAAATATCATGTTATGAAAATTTTTATGCTTCCTTTACATTTTTGATGCGTTGGCATATACAGCAAGTTAGCAAAGAAAATTTAGACGCAAAAGTATTGAACCAATGTTAAAACATGCAGAAAAAATACTTGATAAGAAGCTTATCGATATTGATGAATTTGAGGTTATAAAAAGAGCTTAATCAATAAATATTAAGTTTAAAAAATATTTTATAATAATGTATAAATTAGAATATGATAAAAATCAAAATATGAATTAATTGTAACTAAAATATAAGTGAAAGTCAAAAAGTACTTACAACTATGAAAAATTTTAAAAAATATTTATTGATTGCCCTGTTGGCCGGTATTTCAATTATAAATGAGGCTCAAACTGTAAAACCAGTCAAAAACTCTAACGGAAGTTATGGTTTTACTTTTGCCAATGTGTATTTTGAAGTGAGCCCAAAATTAGGCGGACGCGTTAGTTCGCTTAAAGTTGATACAACCCAAATATTATATTTGGCCACTATTAATGATGCCAATGGCAGTGATGGCGCAGGATCTGTTTTCTGGCCAAGCCCACAAAGTATTTGGAACTGGCCACCACCTGTTGAGCTTAACTATAATGCTTTTACAGCCTATCCAACCGATAGTAATATTATGGTAAGTAGCAGTAAAAACAGTACTTTGTCATTAAGTGAAACTAAAGTTTATGCTGTTAACACGGCTGATACTTCTATTATTATTACATATTATTTGAGAAACTGGAAGTCAACTGCCCAACAGTGGGCGCCTTGGGAAGTTACGCGTGTAAACGCCGATGGGTTGACTTTTTTTGCAGTTGGTTCAGGTAATATCACAGGCACTTTGGCTTCAAACGCTAAAATAATTGGCAATTATGCCTGGTATTGCGAAGATTCTACTACCGTTTCCGCAAGCGGGGTAAGCAAATTTAATTGCGATGGCAAGGGCTGGCTGGCACATATAACTAAAAGTCGTTATATTCTTATAAAAAAATTTCCAGATATTAAACCCAGTCAATCTCCTACTGGCGAAGCAGAAGTAGAGTGCTACACTTCACCAGGTCCGGTAAGTATAGCTACTGAACTTGAAGACCAGGGGGCTTATACCAGCATAGCAAATGGCGATTCGCTTAAGTGGCAGGTAAAATGGTATGTGCGTAAATTACCTGATGTCATTAAAGGTGTCAGTGGTGAAGTAAAGTTATTAAATTATGTTTATTCAATAATGACGACAGATACGACAAGTACTCTGGTAAAAAGTAATGACATTGTTTCATTTAACATGTATCCTAATCCTGTATTCGACAAACTGACAATTAAAGGTCAAGTATCATACATTAATAATGCAACAGCTTTGTTATATAACCTGCAAGGAGAATTAATCCTTAAACAATCTTTGGCAATAAGCCCAATCATTGATATGAAAAATATCAGCACAGGTGCTTACATTATTCAAATTATCGATAATAAGAATGAAAGATTGTTATCAAATATTATTATAAAAAAATAATTTCAGGATTTTAATAATTGTGGTAATATAAAATAAAGTACTTAAACAATTACATAAAAGCATGATTCAAAAAGTTATACCTTTCTGAATCCATATTCCCATGCTGATTATTAGGTGCAAATAGCCAAATAACAAGGCTCAAAAAGCAGGTCGAAAAATAAAACATTATTTACATTTGTGACATTAACTTTTTGAACCAATTTGGGTAAATTCGATCTGTGAAAGCCTCGGTAGATTTTGTGCTTTCTTTTAAATTACTTCAATGCTTGACTTATTAATTATAAAAAGTTGTAACAAAATAAGTAATGACATTATGCAGAACATTTTTGAAGTGAAAGAACCAGACTTTGAATTGAGTCCATTTACGGGAATGACTAAAAAGCACTACATTGAATGTGCAAAATATATTTTGGAAAGAGCCTTTAAACATGTCGATTCATTAGAAACCCCAATATCTTTTCCTGTCGTTCCCGGGAAAACATATCCACAACCAAACGCTCCCAACTGGCGTTATCTTTCAGCCGATTTTGAAGCACTTGAAAGGACTTTCAATCTTGCAGGGCCACTTATTCTAGTAAATCCTGGCATTACAATAAATAATATAAAATTACGGGACTATTACAGTTTGCACATTTATAACGCTTTTACTCCTGGCCATACCAACTCATTACCGCTTCCGGAAGAACTACCTGACTCAACATACCAGTTTACCTGCGAATTTGGGGGCTTGTTTAAAACCTTGCTTCTTATGCCAGATATCATTTGGTCTACTTATACTCAAAAGCAAAAAGACGAGATGGTAGAATGTATCTCAAAATGGGGGCACCACAGGACAACACAAAATAATTGGCGTATATTTAATATTATGACCCTTTCCTTCCTTAAAAAACACGGATACGAAATAGATGATGAATTATTAAAAAGCCATCTTTTATGGGTTACTTCTTATCATTCGGGCAATGGATGGTACCTGGAACAAACTTACAATTATTATACAATAAGTTTATTTATTGTGTATTTAACAATATGGAACAGAACCTTTGGAGATGAATTTTACCCTGATATTGCTGAAGCCATAGAAAAATCAGCACAAGAATTATATAAAACATATGTTAATTTCTTCGGAAGAGATGGTTATGTAAATATGTGGGCCAGAAGTATCACTTACCGAACCTGGATATCAGGTGGATTTCCTGTTTCTTTTATGTTGAAAGGTGGATCACCATTGGATCCCGGGATGGGCAGGAGACTTTGTTCAGGTTCTTTACTTCAGTTTGTAACCCGCGATGAATTTTTCGAAAATGATATACCAAGCCTGGGTTATTACAGACATACTGAATATGTTTTGCAAAATTATAGTTGCGCAGGTAGCCCTTTTATTATGTTTATACCATTTATTGCCCTGTCGCTGCCAGACGATTCTCCTTTTTGGACAGCCAAAGAAAATGAAGGTTTTTGGGAAAAGCTTGGAAACAAATCGAATGTTGAAGTTCTGAATAATCCTGGAATAGTGCTTGCAAACCATGGTAAAACTGGAACTTCTGAAATAATACCGGGTAAGGTTTACTACAACGACCCTAATTATTCCAAACTTGTTTATAATACCCATTTTCCGTGGGAAAGACCACAATCCACAGGGTGGAACTGCTATGGAATACAGTTTCCGGAGCCTCGATCCAAGAGATGTTCGTGGCGATGATATTAATTTTTATCTTACCGGACATAAATTACAAAACAGCTCTGAAAAAAATACAGAATATACCACTTCTCAAAGCATGCTCTATAATGGCGTTAGGAAGGATGTAATTTACAGGCAAGCCATTATGCGAAAACCGCCTAATAATGGTGTAGGATATATTATTGACCTGGCTGAAATTATTATTCCGGGAGGTGTAATAAGAGTTGACCGCTCACGAATGGCATTTGAATATGAACTAACATTAGGTCACTATGGTTTACCACATATAAAAGGTGTAAAAGCCGATGTTAAACAATTTGAATATGGTAATAAAAAAGCAATTACTGCATCCATACCAGGAAGAAGGGTGGCAATGATAACCTATAACGGATGGGATGAAGTGAAAAGCTTAATACATTTGGGACGAAATGCTGAGGCTGATGAAAGTACAGTTATTTATGCCCACAAGAAAAGGTTGGAAAAAAATCCATACATGGAATTGATGATATCAGTTTTACTTCATAAAATGGATGATACAGAATGGACTGAGGAAGAATTATCACCCATAAAAAGCCTTGAAATTATGGATATTACTCCCACATATTCAGCGTTAGGTGTAAATATCATCCTTTACAATAACAAAAAATATGAAGTGGATTTTATTGATATTGATGGTTACAGGTCTTGCTAATGAAGCAATTTAATTATAGGTAAAAACTTATTATTTCAAAAAATCCTCACGAATGGGAGTAAAGCTGTCGATCAACCTTACCTTTTTTGTTAGGAGTTTTATTGTATGATTTTTTTCTGAAGGGACTGCATATACTTCGCCTTCTTTCAAGTGTTCTTCAGGTCTGTCTTCACAATAAAAAATTATTTCTCCCTTAGCCACATAAGACACTTGTTCATGAGGATGTGAATGATGTGGATCAGGCTCATCCCATGGGCCATTATTAAAATCGATTATTGCCATCATTAGGTTTTGAGTATGCACTACACTCCGGGTTACACCTTCTTTTATTTGTTCTTTTGGTAACTGTTTAAATTCTGATTTAGAAATAGACATTGAAATATTTCCTCCATTTATAAATAATTTTTTTGATAGTAAAGATATTAATAAACATTTGTCAAACATAAACGCTAAAGAAACTTTAAAGTTTTAAGTTTACTTTTTTTACTATATATTACAACCTAAATGGCTTAATATTAATTTAAATGATAGCTTGATAGAATGTTTCTATACCAATAAAAATTATGTTTTAGATCATCTTATTAACATAATAGATTCTTACGGAAAAGAAACTTCAACTAAATAGTTACATTATTTTTATAAAAAGACTTTGATCAGGATGTTTTTAAACTTGACTTTAAATGGATTGATGAAATGAAGTCCAGTGCCCAACAACAGTTCATAAGAATAGCGGAGCTTGTAAAGTATTCGGCACCTCGTCGCGCAGGAAATTTCTGCCTCGTTGGATAGGGACATAGCTACGAAACACGCCAATGCTCATAGCCTCGAACGTTGGCAACAATACAAGAAAAAAATTTGTTCAGTTATTTATTGTTAAACCAACACATTAGCCTAAATTAATAACCATTATGAGAATAATAGGGTTAACTACTTATTTTAGTTTTGTTAAAAAAGAAAACCGTCCTATATCATGCAAATAAGACGGCCTCTTTTTCAGATCAACAGTTTAGGTACAATCGAATTGGCAATTACTGTTTTATTATTTTTTGCATTACAGATTGACCTGGATTACATATCCTCAGGAAATAAACGCCAGACAAATATTTTGTCATGTCAATGTTAATATTAGCACCTTCAGTATTCATGTTTAATAATTGCTGCCCTTCAATATTATACAAACTTATTAAAGAACGGGAACCTGGAAGTGCCACGTTAAGTATACTGTTTACAGGGTTCGGGCAAATTGAAATACCTTTATTGTTGAAATCTTTGATTGAACTGGGACCTGCGATTACGGTAATTATTACATTATCGGAAGCAGTATCACCGCGATTATCAGTTAATAATAAAGTAATTGTATGAACCCCAACAGCTAAACTTACTGAGGGTTTAACTCCTGTTGCAATTTGAGTTGTTCCCTCTTTCCAGACGTAAGAAGAAATTGAACCAAGGCTTCCGGAACCATCCAAAGATACAGATACACTGCCACTATTTTCAGTATCTGTTACCTTTTGATCAGCTCCTGCATAAGCAACAATGCTTCCGCTGTCCATAACAGCGATACCATTTATTTTTGGGCTTTGAGTGATAGTGACTACATTGATTACCAACTGCCCGAGGCTGTCGGCTTTGATATAAAACGTTTTGGCGATACCCTTGTTCGGGCCTCCTGCTGAAGCGTAAATGTCAAAATTGCTCAACACAGTTGTGCTGTTGATAGACATACTAAACAAGCGCTGTCCGGCTCCGGTTACATAAGTCTCAGCGAAGTAAAGCGTTACCATCTGCGGAACTGTTACTGGCCGGTTTGGAATTGTATAACTAAACGATCCGTAGCGTTCAGTACTGAAGATCGCAATCGGTGGCGGGTTACTGGTTATCTGCGTTGCAGTTATCTTATTAGGGTTGGTATAGGGGCTGCCGCCTATGAAGTACTTATCGGCAACGTAGTTCCCTACTGATGGGCCTCCAGGGTTGATATAGATGGGGCTGCTTTGCGAAACAGTAACTACTGATGCAGCTGTGAAAGAGCCATCAGCCGTAGTAACCATAATTGTTGCTGTTCCTGCTGCTACTCCTTTAACCAAACCGGTTGTGCTTACAGTTGCAACTGCCGCATTACTTGTACTCCAGGTAACTTTTTTGTTGGTTGGATGTAACGGCGTTAAAGTTGCTTTTAATTGTGTAACTGCACCTATATAAATGGAATCGGTTGTAGGACTCACTGAAACACCTGTTACAGCTAAAGGTGTAACTGTCACTGAAGATGTATATGTAAAGGCACCATCAGCCGTAGTAACTGTAATAGTTGTTGTTCCGTTTGCCACAGCGGTAAGTAAACCTGTCGAATCTATAGTTGCAATTGATGTATTGCCTGAGTTCCATGTAACCTTCTTGTTGGTTGCGTAAGAAGGGACAAAAATTGCCTTTAATCGCGACGTATCTCCAGCACTTATGGATATAGTATCTGGACTAATTGTAACACCTGTTACCGCTATTATCCCCCACTCGGAGTACCATTTTGCGTAATTGATAGTATCATAGGCAGCAGGATGTGTTGTGATTACTTGACTCGTAACAGTATCACCATTAGCTTTCATGAATTTATTCAAAAAGTAAGCAATATCTGCCTCCTGGTCGACGGAAATGCGCAGTGAGCATGATTATCGTCAACATTAAAGCCAAACCTGTCACCTATACCAAGAGAATCATATATATGGTGAGTAGCCATGCCACAAACGTAGCATGACAAATTAGACAGCCAAATTTGACTGTTGTTTCCAGTACAATACAACGCACGAGGTGCACACATTGCCATTAACTCATGATGATCGTCTGGTAACTTCGAAACATTGGGGTCGCCAAAATCGAACAAGCTGTTTTTAAACCAAGCAGTATTGGTTTGATCAATACCTTCCACAGTTCCCGCAGGCTGGATATCTGAGTAACGCCACGATGTGGCACCACCCCCACCCGACTCCTGCGCAATTGTAAGTGCAATACGCTCGTCAAACGCTCCGGAATAGAGCGCCATTTTACCGGCATAAGAGCAACCTGTAACACAAATGTGATTTAAATCTACGTTGAGAGACGATTGAACCTTATATAAGCCATCTATTATACGACTGACACCCCATGCCCATTCAGCGTATTGTCCCGTATTATCAACATTTTGGGTTGGGTAAAGCTTGAAGAATGGATCCGAATTTGAGGGGTTACTATAAGAAGATACCTGACTTTCGCTGAAGGTAACCCCTACAATACCGCGACTGGTAAAGTCGCTCGAATTGAGCGAACCATAAGGGCCATCCATACCAATACATACAGGGTAAGGAGCAGTTGCCCCTGATGGAATTGAAACAGCGCAAGTAAGTGTGAGCGTTTGTCCATTAACAGTTACATTCACAGTGAGTGTGCCACCAGAGTACTTGGCAGTAACTTGTGATGTATCAACAGCCGGCTTGGTACCAATTTCATAATTTTCAATCAGGGCTTTGAAATCAGAGCGATGGTGTCCCCAATCGGTTAAAGCAGTACTGAACTTTCCATTAGCAAACGTGAAAGGGTCGGGCAGCAAAGGAATGCTCGGGCAATTGGCTAAAGTTGGTAAAGGCGGAACCGTATAGCCCGTATCCGTATCCTCTACATTAAATACCAGGGCTGGTTGAGCAAATGAATTAATGAAAACACCAATGCTCAAAAGAAAAAGTAAAAATATCAATTTGTTTCTCATTTCATTAATTTAATTAGTTAATACATAATACAAAACAATAATAAACAACTTATTAATTCAAGTAAGAATTCAGTAGTAAATTTTCTGAAAAGTAGTAAGAGAAAACAACAATTAGTATGACTATTGTGTATTTCTCGTGTAAAATTGTGTCACTACCAACAAAGTTGTGAAAATATGTAAAGAAAAAGGAGGCCATGATAACATCAAGCAGAAGTATAATGACCATCTTTAAATATTTGTAGGCTATAAATATATACTCTTTGAAATCTATCTACCTGAGTATAACCAAGGTATCAACCTAAAAATACCCAATTTAACTGGGGTTACATGAGATTTTGAACTTAGGAATACTTATTAGGTGATTAAAATATTATTAAAGGAATACATTTTCAAAGGAGCTATAACTTCTTCTTTGGTCTTTTGTGGAAATATTTTTAAAAATAACCCTAAAATCCGCAAGTCACGGGGTGACTTATTAAAGTTCAATAATTTAAATGAATGAATTTTTTTAGTCACCCCGTGACTTTCAGCCAATTAACCTCAAACCTGCGGATTTAAGGATAACCTTTGCTATTTATTATGAAGTTATTTTCATTAAGGCCAATCTAATCAGAAAATTTTAAGGTAAATTTAACCCCCATATCCGGAGCAGAGATTACTGAAATTGTGCCATAATGATTTTGCATTATTTGTTTTGACAAGCTTAATCCTATCCCCGAACCATTTTCTTTAGTTGTATAAAACGGCACAAAAATATCCTCGATTATATCATTGGATATCCCCATTCCATTATCTTCAACTTGAATTAATGTACCCCCGTCGCCATAAAATGCTTTCAGGTGAATAGTCCCGTTTTTCTTATTACATAAAGCTTCGCTCGCGTTTTTTATCAAATTAATAAGAACTTGTTCAACCTGAGCATAGTCGGCTACAACTGCAATATCTTCAGGATAAACACATGCTATAATTTTTATGTTATTTGAAATAGTTGATTCCATGAGGAGCTTGCATTTCCGGAACAGACTATCAATATTGAATTTGCTTAAATTGGGTTTTGGTAATGATGTTAAACTTCTGTATTTATCGACAAAATCTAACAATCCTTTTCCTGTTTCTTCAATGGTATTTAATCCGGAAATTGTTTTAGAAATTATTTGATGATTGATTTTTTCCGGCACACGGATTTTCATTATCTTTATTTTTAAAATATCCAGAAATTACTGTGGAAAGAGAAGTAATTGGACTTATGGAATTCATAATTTCATGGGTTAACACACGAATTAATCTTTGCCAGGAATCCAATTCTTTTTTGTCGAGTTCGTTGGTTATATCCTGAAAGGAAACCAATTTTATTTCATTGTTTTCGAATTTTATTTCCGTGGCTTTCACCAAGATGCTTTGCAACAAATTGTTTATTATCATTTTATGCAAAATTTCCTGCCCTGGCTTTATGGAATTTAAAATAGTATATATTTCATCATTCGTATTTTTTAAAGATGAAAGGTGCTGCAGTTGATGGACATTTAGGTACCTTTTTACAGCCTTATTATAAATTTCAATCTTGCCGGTATTATCAAAAGATAATAGGCCAACATCAACATGGTCAACCACGCTTTGCAAGAAAAGGCTTGTCCTCTCATTTTTAATTTTAATCTTCTGTATAATTGTATTTAACTCATTCAGTCTATCATGCAATTGTCTGTATGAATTATTCGTATTACTTCCTGGAAATCGAACGGATGAGTCATGTTGCCTGTACCGATGAAAAGAATTTTTCTAAATCGGCATTTGTTTTATTTACCTGATTTAAGAGTAAATATGATTGAAACACGATTAGGAAAATTATTCCAGCCAGGGTATAATAATAACCATGGAAGAGATGTTGAATCACGATCCCTAATATTGCTCCAGTAATTACAATTAAAGTAACCCGGATAAGAACATTGATGTAGAATTTATTTAATAACATATTGGCAGCATTCTAAAGGTTATACTTTTGCATTTTATTGTACAAGGTTTGACGTGCTATTCCTAATTCTTTTGCCGCTTTCAAAATATTACCATAATTGTTGTCAAGGGCTATTTGCATAGCCTGTTTTTCAGTTTCGGCAAATGTTGCTGGCTTTTGTTGTAGGGATGCCTGTTGCATAGAACGTGAGATGATAAAATCTTCTGGCGTCAAAATATCTGACTCGCATAATATGACAGCCTTTTCTATCGTATGCCTCAATTCCCTTACATTTCCCGGCCAGTTATACTTCATAAGTTTGTCTAAGGTTTTACTACTGAATTTTAAATTGTATTTTTCGTATTTATTTGCATACTCCTTTAAGAACTGCTCTGCAAGTAAAACAATATCGTCACCCCGGTCGCGCAGTGGAGGTATCTCAATTACAATTGTGTTTATCCGGTAAAGTAAATCCTCGCGAAAAAGATTCTTTGAAACCATTTCCTCTAAGTTTTTATTGGTGGCACAGATAAGCCTTATATCAAAAGGGATTGGTGTTTTTGAGCCAACCTTATATATCACCCTGTTTTGAATAGCAGTAAGAAGTTTAGATTGCATAGTTAAGGAAAGATTGCCTATTTCGTCTAAAAATAAAGTGCCCCCTGAGGCTGTCTCAAACCAACCGGTTTTATCTTCCTTGGCATCGGTAAAAGCGCCTTTGGTATGGCCAAACATTTCACTCTCAAATAAAGATTCGGTTATGGTACCTAAGTCAATGCTTATAAAAACTTCATCGGCCCTGCGAGATACATTATAGATTTCTTTTACAATTAATTCTTTCCCTGTTCCATTCTCACCGATAACTAAAACATTGGCATCAGTCTTAGCCACCTTTTTTATTACCTGTAATACGTTCTCCATTATTTGCGATTTTCCAATCAAAGGAATATATAGTTTTGAAATTCCTTTATTTATTTGCTTTTGCCTGTCGCGGAGCTTTTTATTCTCAATCTTCGATTGCCTCAGCTTATAAGCAGCTTGCAGGGTAGTAATAAGTTTTTGATTGTCCCAGGGTTTAACAACAAAATCGTTGGCGCCCATTTTTATAGCCTTTACTGCCAAATCAACATCGGCATAAGCAGTAATCATTACCACAATGGCTGACGGATCGGATTTTAAAATACGATCGAGCCAATATAACCCTTCATTGCCAGTATTTACACCTGCTGTAAAGTTCATATCCAATAAGATAACATCATACTCTTCCTTGTTAATAGTGCTAATGATTTGATTAGGATTTGAAATACCTGTTATACTGTCAAATTCAGGTTCAAGCAACTGAATGAGTGCTTTTAAAACTTGTTTATGATCGTCAACAATTAATATTTTGCCCTTCATTTTATTTAAAAGAAATTAATTAGTATGTCTATTTTTAGGACAATTACTGTCCTTATATTAGACAAATATAGAAAATAATATTTGGGTTTTAATGCTTAAACAACTAATTTTAAGAAAGAAAGAAATACTGGTATAATGATTGAATTTCTAATTGAAATTTCTAAATTGAAAATATATTATCAAAACAAATGGTTTAACAAAAGTATTTCGAACTGATGAAGTAGAAACTACGGCTTTGAATAATATAGAATTCAATGTTCAAAAAGGAGAATTTGTAGCCGTAACGGGACCTTCCGGTTGTGGAAAATCAACCCTTCTTAATATTATTGGATTGTTGGATAATCCTACAAACGGACAATACTATTTTATGGATAAAGAGGTTCTCAAATTATAAAGAGAGACAGCGTACCGATCTTCGTAAAGGGAATATCGGTTTTATCTTTCAGAGTTTTAACCTCATAGATGAGTTAACAGTATTTGAAAATGTAGAATTGCCTCTTTTGTACCTTAAGATGTCTTCAAAAGAAAGAAAGAAAAAAGTGAACGAGATACTGGAGCGGATGCAGATATTTCACCGAAAAAATCATTTTCCCCAGCAATTATCAGGAGGCCAGCAGCAACGTGTAGCAATTGCCAGGGCCGTGGTTACAAACCCAAAGTTGATTCTTGCCGATGAGCCAACAGGAAACCTTGACTCTGCCAATGGAGAAGAAGTATTGAAATTATTGGAAGAATTAAATCATGAAGGAACAACGATAGTTATGGTCACCCACTCACCCGGTCATGCCGAAAAGGCCCACAGGATTGTTCACTTGTTTGATGGGAGTATAGTGACAGAAAATATTAAAGAGATAATTTGATATTCTTTTTGGTTAGCAATAAAATAACTTTGAAAATTGCATAAAATATGATAAAAAACTATCTTAAAATAGCCCTCCGGAATATCAAAAGATATACTGCACATTCCATTCTAAATATAAGTGGCATGGCCATAGGCCTTGCCTCAGCAATATTAATTCTGTTATGGGTACAGGACGAATTAAGTTATGACCGACATTTCAAAAACGCCGACAATATCTACCGCCTGATCGAAAAACAAATTACTCCGGGAGGAGAAGTCTCTCTTTTTTCGATAGCTCCATCAGCATTAACAAACTGCCCTTAAAGAAGAATACCCTGAAGTAATAAGGTCTTCGAGGTATATTAATCCTTATATGATACTTAAAAAAGGGAATGAATATATAAAAGAAGGGATTTCCCTTGTTAATAGCGATTTTTTAAAAATGTTTGATATAGAGTTTGTTAAAGGAAATATCAATTACGCTTTTAATGACCCGAATAGTATTGTTATTACTGAAGAAATGGCACATAAATACTTTGTGAACGAAGATCCGATTGGTAAAGCAATTCAGTTATCAAATATGAAATTTACTTTAACGATTACTGGAGTTGTTAAGAGTTTACCTCATAATAGTCACCTCCATTTCAATTTTTTGATTCCAGTTGAATATTTAAAGAATTTTGGAGGCCATTATAATGAATGGGAGATGCGAGATCATATATATATTGAACTAAAGAATGGGTTTGACGGCGAAGTTTTTGAAAATAAAATCAGGGATTTTTTAAAAAAGCAAAACAGAGAATCAAATTCGGAGATTTTCCTTCAAAACATCAAGAAGATTCATCTTTTTTCTGCCAGAAAGTATACTTACGACATCGGCGGCCATGGAGATATAATATATGTCAGGATTATGGGACTTATAGCTGTTTTTATTCTCCTTATTGCCTGTGTCAACTTTATGAATCTTGCCACTGCACAATCCGCAAGGAGGGCAAAGGAAATTGGCGTAAGAAAAGTAGCAGGGGCAAGTAAACGAAAAATAATTGTCCAGTTTTTAGGCGAATCCCTGCTGATTGTATTTGTGGCCCACATAATTGCTATGATTATTGTTGAATTGCTCTTGCCAGGCTTTAACAATTTTACAAGTAAACAGTTAGCTGTTAACTACCAAAGCGCTGGGTTGTATATTGGTTTAATTACTATTGTATTGTTTTGCGGTTTTTTGGCCGGAAGTTATCCTGCATTGTATTTGTCCTCGTTAAAGCCACTGAATATAATGAAGGGCGTCATTAATAGAAATCCCGGTAACGCGCAATTCAGAAGAGTTCTGGTTATTTTCCAATTTTCACTTTCAATCCTGCTAATTATTTGCACCTTGATTGTCGGAGCCCAGCTCAATTACATACAAAACAAGAAGCTTGGATTTAATAAAGATAACATAGGTTATTTTCAATTCCCTGCACCCCCTTGGGATCCTAAACTGGAAACTATAAAAAAAGAACTCCTCAAAAATCCTAATATACTAAATGTAACAGAGGTACTTTTAAATTATGAAAATCCTTTTAACATAGAGAATACTTCAAGTGGTTATAATTGGGCAGGAAAAAGGAAAGGAAATGATATTTTGTTTTATGAGCTTTCTGCCGATGAAGATTATGCCAAAACATTTCAACTTGAGTTGAAGGAAGGACGTTACTTTTCTTCTGAATTTTCAACTGATAATACTGCAGCAGTGATCAATGAACAAGCTGCAAAAATCATGGGTTTTACGAATCCAATCGGGGAAATAATAACATCTCCCGAAGGGACTAAATTACATATTATCGGTGTAGTTAAAGATTATCACTTCAGATCATTACATTTTATAATTGAACCACTCATTATGCACTTACATAAAGATTTTAATCTATTTGTCAAAATGAAACCTGGTAAAATCTCTTCGACCGTTGAATATATTAAAAAGACATATAAATCTTTTGAACCAGCTATTCCTATTGATTTTCATTTTCTAGATGATGATTATAATAAACTTTACCGGACTGAACAAAGAATAGGTAAAATATTTGGTTATTTCTCTTTCCTGGCAATTATCATTTCTTGCCTCGGTCTTATAGGATTATCTTCATTTATGACAGAGCGCCGAACAAAAGAAATAGGAATAAGGAAAGCGAATGGGGCAAAGGCAATAGAAATATTTTCCTTACTTTCAGAAGAATATATCATATGGGTGCTTATTTCCATTATAATTGCCAGTCCTATTGCCTGGTATGTCATGGATAAATGGCTTCATAACTTTGCTTATAGGATTAACATTGGTTTGTGGGTATTTGTTTTTGCAGGTGTTGTTGCTTTGTTTATTGCTTTGCTGACAGTAAGCATTCAATCGTATAAAGCCGCTAGTAAAAATCCGCTAGAAGCGCTGAGGTATGAATAGTGAGAAGAGCATAGATCCCGGTGCATTTTTAGTAGATTTTTAAGGACGAAAAAAACAGAAAATATTATTTGTTTTAAACCGGTATAATTAAGCAAAAAAGAAAAATGAAGCGATAAATTATTTTCATAAAATTCTTACTTAAGAATTTATGCCATTTATAAAAATATTCAATTTGTATAATGAATGACCCCTGGGCAGAGCCCCGAGGTATCAAAAGGAGTTTGCGAAGCAAACATCTTAGTTTCCGACCCAGATTGTCAGGGAATTAAACCACTTTAATATTAAAAACTTCTTGAACTTCCAATCAATTAATAATAATATTAAGATCGTAAAGAAGAATCGTAGCACAACCTATACCGTTAATTTACCTGTCACCATAAAATGTTGGAGATTTTTAATTTGTTTTTTTATAATTATTTAATGGTTATATCAATAGTTGAACCAGCCTTTACTTGAAAAATATTCAAGTATGTTTTACCGGCAGGGCTGACCTGTGCTATTGTTTCCACTTTTAAACCTGCAATAGTAACAGGACTATTAGTGCGAAGTTTACACTCGCCTGCTTTTGAACTTTTTAAAGATGCAGAAACCAATTTACCTTTACTCCATTTTATGGATATAAGGTAACCACCTCGTGCTTTTAAACCGCTTATGGAACCTTCCTGCCATGCATCGGGCAGGGCTGGCAACAAATGGATTTCGCCCAAATGGCTTTGCAACAGCATTTCCGAAATTCCTTCTACAATACCATAGTTGCCATCGATTTGGAAAGGTGGACAGGCATTGAAGAGGTTGGCATAAGTGCCGCCAACTTCACTAAATCCGCGCTCGTTGGTAAATTCCATATCGTTTTGTAAGAGTTTGTAGGCATGATTTCCATCGAGCAATCGAGCCCACATAGCCACTTTCCACACCCGCGACCAGCCAGTGCCACCATCGCCACGGATTTCCAGCGTTTTTTTACATGCATTGAATAAATCAGGAGTAGTGTTGGCCGAAATATCATGGCCGGGGTGCAAACAAATGAGGTGCGAAATATGCCGGTGCTGTGGCTCACTTTCATCATAGTCGCGCATCCATTCCTGCAGGCTTCCTTTTTTGCCTATCTGATAAGGAAGCAATTTGTTCTTAGCTTCGATTATTTTATTTCTGAAATCATTATCAATTCCCAATTCTGTAGAAGCGTCAATGACATTCTCAAACAAGTTGCGGATCAATGCCAAATCAGCTGTGGCTCCTTTGCTAACTGCCCAGGCTTTGCCATCTTCGCCAATAAAACGGTTTTCGGGAGAGGTCGAAGGAGATGTGATAAAATGCCCCTTGCCATCGTCGACCAACCAGGCAAGGCAGAATTCTGCCGCTCCTTTCATTACCGGGTAAGCGGTTGTCTCGAGGAATTGCTTATCGCCATCGTAAGCATATTTATCCCATACATTCTGGCACAACCATGCCCCTGCCATGATCCAGTTTGACCATTGCGGGTTAAAACCCGGTTTGCCGGCATTGCCCACAGGATTTACCGTAGCCCAGATATCGGAATTATGTCCTGCTGCCCAACCCGGCATGTTATAAAAATTCCTTGCCATTTCAGTCCCGGTTTTCGACATACTCACCACTTGTTGTATCAACGGTTCTGCCATATCGCCCAAACCTGTTTTTTCGGCTGCCCAGTAATTCATCTCCACGTTGATGTTGGTAGTATAATTGCAACTCCAGGGTGGACGCACATCCATACTCCATTTTCCCTGAAGGTTTGCAGCAATACCTCCAGGCCTTGAACTTGAAATTAAGAGATAGCGGCCATATTGGTACAACAAAACTTCCAATTGCTGATCGTTTTTGGAGCTTTGGTACTTTTGCAATCTTTCATCGGTAGGTAGTTTCTCCAACTCAGGTTTCGATGCAAGGGTAAATTTTAGCCTGTTGAAATACCCCGAAAAATCATTGATGTGGTCTTTTTTAATTTCTTCGTACGGTTTATTTCCCAATTTTAATAGATAACTTTTAGCCAGCGCTTTCTCATCGCGTCCATCAGAAACCGGACATTTATCGTATCCGTTAAAACTGGTTGCTGCCGAAAGTACCAGGGTAACATCAGAAGCCGACTGAACTTCAATTCCACTATTGTATGCGAGAGTATTGCCATCGTTATGCAATACTTTAACCCGCAACTGGAAACGCATTCCTTTGCAGGAATCGCCATATTGAACGGGCATCTCGGATGTTTTTGTATAAGATGGATCGGCATGGGAAGGCGCCCGGCCATTAAGTACGATTTCGTCATCTTCGTTCGCTAACATTGCCGGAAGCAGGGTTTGTACCCCAGCCGAAAAATTAAGTTTCCCTTTGATGGAAGAAGTCAAATGTACTAAGATTATCTGGTCGGGATAGGAAACAAATACCTCGCGGGTATAGTCCACTCCTCCGGTTGAAAAACGTGTTGTGCTGATGGCCGATTCAAAGTCCAGGTCGCGATAATAATTGCTTACTTCTCCTTCAAATTTTTGATGGATAAGCAAGTCGCCCAACGGAGCATAGGATTCAGTGAAATAGCCCTGCATCTTCATACAAAGTTGTTCAGCCAATTCGTAATTGTTGTCATCTAATGCTTTGCGAAGTGGAACCAAAAACTTAGGAGATTCAGGATTTGGGTTTAAATTGATTGGCCCGCCAAACCATAAAGTTTCTTCGTTCAGGTTTATTAATTCTTCTGCTGGCCGGCCATATACCATTGCTGCAAGGCGGCCATTCCCTACAGGTAAAGCATTTATAAAATATTCTGCAGGTGTTTTATACCAGGGTTTAAGCGGTTGAGACTTTAAAACCAGGCTTCCGTAAAGAAACATTAATATAATAAATAGTTTTGGTTTCATTTCAATATGAATTTATTGTTTATAATTTCTATACTTCGTTCAATTTTTTGTGAAATTTTGTGACTTGTTGATTTTGTGGCAATTAAGAATATTTTAGCCACTAAAGCACAACGTATATCTTCACGAACTGTCAGTGTGAAGGCATGTGCGTGTGAGTAAAAGAACACAAGCCCACGAAATCAATACCTTCAAAATTTTTAATTAGAAATTTACCGAACTGTTGACTAAAACATCCAATATTTTAATGAAAATAAGTAATATTTTTTGAAAAAACTAATAAGTAGCAACTTATTATGGTAAAACATTTTTCCAGAAAGGTCGTTTTGCACTTACCATATATTTAAACCAAAACTTGTGGGTTTGGCTTTTGGTGACCGGAAAAATGTCCGGATAATATTGTATTATGTTAAATCTTGCAGGTGCTTTTTAACTGCTTAAAATGTCAAATATTTCATTGCTAAACAAATAACTTCATATTGGCAGTTCGTTAATTCATGTAGTATTTTGATATCAAAAATTATTAAGCCACCAAAGCACCAATTAAATTCACTGAAGGCTTCGGCATTCACTATATTGTTACAAAAAATCACGTTCATTTAACAATGCAATTTTTTGAACCTTAAATAATCATGTTAAAAGGTTTTTTATTATATTCATGGGTTTAATCTATAAAACAAACTATCTATGAACGAAACATTGACATTCTTCCTGTATGGATTAGCTGCACTGCTTTTCCTGATTATTTTCTTCAAATCATTTGTATTGGTCGGTGGAAAAGAAATTGCAATTGTAGAGCGAAAATACATTGGTAAAGGTATGCCACAAGGCAGGGTAATAGCAATAAGAAATGAAGTAGGTATCCAGGCCCACACATTTGGACACTGGTCTTCATTTGCTGATACCGTTTATTTATTCGGTAAGGAAATATCCTTTTTTTACTATTTCTGAAAAAGAAATAGGGATAGTAGAATCAATCGATGGTGATCCGGTTCCGCCCGGGCATATTTTTGCAAAAGTAGTGGAAGGCCATAATGCCTTTCAGGATGGTGAATCATTTTTAAAGAATGGAGGTCAGAAAGGCCCATCAAATACAGATAATTGCCCCGGGGTTCTATCGCATCAACCCAATTCTTTTTTCAATGAGAAAGGTTCCCGTAGTTTTAATCGATAAGGGAAAAATAGGCCTTGTAACATCGATGGATGGTAACCCTATTTCTGCAGGGCGATTATTGGCAACCAAGGTTGAAGGACATTCAAATTTTGAAAATGGACAGAACTTTTTAAATAACGGGGGACAGAAAGGCCCGCAAATTGATATTCTATTACCGGGAACTTACCGAATAAATCTTGACTTGTTCCATATTGAAATTCAGGATGCAACAGTTATTCCGGCAAAAAAGGTCGGACTTGTTACAGCGCTCGATGGAGAACCATTACCGGAAAATGAGTATGTGGCCAAATCGGTGCAGGGACACAGCGATTACCAGGATGCTTCAAAATTTCTGGCTGCCGGTGGACAACGTGGCCCGCAATTCGATGTGCTAAGGCCCGGAACATACTACATTAACCCAATGATATTCAAAGTAGAACTCGATGATGTGGCGGTAATTGAACGCGGACAGGTAGCCGTGGTAGTTTCAAATGTCGGGGAAGAGCCAAAACAGGTGCGAAACGCGATCGAAGAAATTGCAAAACAGGAAGGCGCTTCAGTCGGCAGCGATATTTATAAAAATATTGAAACCCGGTTCGAAAAAGGTATCGAAAGGTATGTTGTGCCTAAAGGTTTCAGGGGCATCCAGCAGGAAGTGGCAGGACCGGGTTTTTATTATCTGAACCGGAGGGCTTACATTGCTTATATTGTTGATACTACAAATATCACAATTGACTGGGACGACTCGAAAGAAACCCGTTTCGATCCACTGCGCGTTATATCACGTGATGGATTTTCAATTAGTGTGTCAGTAAAAGTAGTTATTCGGATAAGACCAGATCAGGCTCCTTACATGGTAGCTAAAATCGGGTCTGTTGAAAACCTGATTGTCCATGTAATTCATCCAATGATTGATTCAAGTTTTCGCAACCAGGCATCTTCTACATCGGCAATGAACTTTATGCATGACCGGCAGGAAGAACAGAGAAAAGCTGAGTCGCGTGCCAAAGATGAACTTGAAAAATATCATGTTGAGTGCGTTTCGGTACTTATCTGCCAGATTAACCTCCCACAGGATTTGATGGATATTCAAACAAAAAAGATTATTGCACAACAACAGCAAACTATGTTTGAAGACCAACAAAGGGCTGAACAGACAAGAATTGCAATGGAGAAAACTCGTTCAGAGGCCGATCAGCAGAAAAACCTTGTGGAAGCAGAAATAGGGGTAAAAATTGCCGAGCAAAATAAACTGAAAGCCATTAAATATGCAGAAGGTGAAGCTGAAAGTATCAGGCTAAAAGCGGAAGGTGAAGCAAAAGGTATAAAGGCAAAAGGTGAAGCTGAAGGAACGAAAATTCTTGCAATTGGTGAATCGACAGCCAAAGCTTATGAATTGCAAAATAAGGCTGTAGGCCAGCAAGGTGTTACTGCTATTGAAATAGCCAAACAAATTGCTTCCGGAAATATTAAAGTAACTCCTGATTTTCTGGTTCAGGGAGGTGACAATATAAGCAACTTATTGTCAGCATTTCTTACCAATGCCATTGCAAAGGGAAGGATTGACAGCAAAGAAGTGGAATAACTCATTGTATATAGATTAAATTCCCTTCCGCTTCTTAACTTTAAATAAAAAAGAAGGTAAGGAAGTTGCCTGATTAGTAAAAAGCGAAGGTGTACCTTCTTATGGAACACCTTCGCTTCTTATGAGTATTCAATCCGTTATGAAAAATTTGGTTCTATTTCTTTATGAATATGCGCTTCAGGGTCGAATTGTCCTGCAAGGTAATTTCGATGATATAAGTGCCTTTAGCAAGATATGAAACAGAAACTGCATTATTAAAACAAAATTGGTTACTTACAATTCTACCTTCAACTGTATAAATTTTTACTTTGGATACATTTCCAGCGCCCTTGAAATTTAGCAAATCATTAACCGGATTTGGATAAATGCTGAACTCAACTATTTTTGAATCATTTATATTTGTTATGGCGCTATTGGATACCGGATAAAAATATTGATATTGGTATGTGAAATACCACGAATTGTCGAACTTTTCGTAAGTAGTTTTCTGGTCAATTGTTCCGTTTTGATTATACACATACACGTCTTGTACTGATGAAGGCCAGGCTTCAGCAAAATCAGCGGTCATGGTTGTTGTAACTGTAAAAAGGTTCCCATTCTCATCGTAAGTTATTTCCATTTTGTTTAAATAATCCAGTGATCCCACACTATCAAAACCTGAATAAGTATAATACTTTGATAATATCAATTGATTATTAACGAAGTTGTTTATGTAAACTGCTTCCCGGAACCAACTACTATCTGATCTGGAAGAATATACTGTATCAATGCGGGTATAACTTGAACTGCTATTAGAATAGAAATATGCTGTTTTTTGAATTCCCTGAATAATATCCTGTTTAATTCTGCCATTTTCATAAACGAAATTTTCAGTACGACTTAAAACCCAGTTATTATCAACCGAATCATTTGTATTGTCAACAAAGACTTTATTACATTCTTTCAGGCCATCGTTATAACTAAATACGTGTTTTAATGAATATTCATCGTATTCAGCATCCGCTTCTGTTTCAACTATTGCCGAATCCAGCAGACCCTTTTCAGAATAGTAATAAACATCATTTTTAATATTCCATCCAAAATCTGATTTAACTTTTACAGTATTGTTACTTTTAGTAAAGTAGATTTTCGAAAGCAATTTACCGCTGTCATTTCCGATGAAATAGACTGAATCGGGAAATATCGAAAACAGGCTTGAATTCAATAAGTTATTCACATCAACAGGTGTATTTGTTGAACTGCTTTTAAGATCAAAAGCGCTGCTAACCTTTTGACCGGCCAATGTTGTTTCCATCGCCAAAATTTCTGTTTTCCCATTTTGTGGAAATAGGTTGCAAAATGGCAGGCATAATCCAATAATGGGTATTGTTAATTTTAGGTACATAATTAGGTGTTTTAAGTTAATAGTAATTCACGAAACTACTCTTGTTTTATAATTGACAATTAATTTTAAACTTACCACTATAGCTAAATTCTCATTACAATTTATTTTTTTCGGATTTATTGTTTAGCAAAATTATTGTCTGATTCTTAAATAGAGTCACTTAGGGCATTAAAATTTAATTTTCAGAGGTACCTGTTATTCTATTATTTATAGAGGATGTTCCATAAGTCAATTTCAAAAATTGGTCACAAAGAATATTTAACACGTTATTAACACTTTGAAAACTTTGAATGAATTCTAAGTGCCAAAATAAACTTTTGCTTAAGCCTATTTAGGGTTTGCTGATTTTTTCATTAAATTATGAAATACAGCATATTACAAGAATAATATTATTTTTGGATACAAATAATTTTAGATGAAACACTCAAAACATATGCACCTTTTTTTTCTTTGTTACCTTTTTATTCGCTATCGCTCATGAGAACACTTCGTTTAGTTGTCGTCACAAAAAGGTAACCCAAAAAAGACTTAACGAAATGAACTCGCACCGTCTCGAAGTTATTCGCTGCGCTCATGAGACCGCCTTCGGCTTAGTTCCTCGACTTTGCTCAGACAGCATTTAACTTCGTTGACAACGCTTCGCTTAGTTCGTTTATATGGAATTTCTGTTTCATGCTTCGCAATCTTCTAATCGAAACTTTTGAAAATATTCATTTCGTTGGCTTATTCAACAGCCCTTATTTAGGATGATATTTTAATAGCGAAATTTTATAACCAAAAAATATTGATAAATAGTTGCCCTTTCAGGCTTTTTTATAAACCGCCTTAAAAATAATCGGGAAAATAAAGAGTGTCAATATTGTTGCAGTTATCAGTCCTCCAATAACTACTATTGCCAAAGGCTTTTGAGATTCAGAACCAATTCCGGTTGACATAGCAGCCGGCATCAGGCCTATAGCAGCCATCAAAGCGGTCATAATAACAGGCCGTATCCTCGAAATTACACCATTTAGTATGGCTTCATCTATTTGCATTTTTAGCTCGATGTTTTTCTTGAAAATAGAGGTTAAAATAACCCCGTTCTGGACACAAACCCCAAACAAAGCAATAAACCCAACCCCGGCAGAAATCCCAAAGAAGACACCTGTTATATGAAGCGCTATTATTCCACCGATAAGGGCAAATGGTACATTTAATAATACCAATCCGGCATCTTTGGCATTTCCAAAAGTCATAAACAAAAGGATAAAAATAAGTACAAGGCATAAAGGTACTACTTGGGCCAGTCGGTTTGTTGCCCTTACCTGGCTTTCAAATTCTCCAGTCCATACAATTGAATATCCTTTAGGAAATTTCACAAATTTATTGACATTGTTTTGCGCTTCTTTGATCGTACTTCCTAAATCCCTGTCCCTGACAGTAAATTTTACTGCGATCAAACGTTTATTCAGATCGCGGTAAATAAAAGCCGAACCAGTTTCTTTTTTTATGATTGCAATTTCTTTCAATGGCACTTTTGTACCCCTGATCGTAGGAATCAAAATATTTTGGATGTCATTTTCATCTTTACGATAATCTTTTGGATAACGTATACGGATATCAAATTTCTTTTCCCCATCGTACAACTGTGTGGCAGCTTTGCCACCAATTGCCATTTCGATAATTGCCTGGCATTGTTCTTTTACTATTCCATAAGCTGCCAGTTTATGCTCATCTAGATCGATGGTTAATTCGGGTTGCCCAATATTTTTTAGAATACCTGCTTCTCTGATTCCCCTTACATTTTTAATAGCGTTTAGGACATTCTTTGAAAGAGAATCAAGAATTATTAAATTATCACCAAATATTTTTACAGCATTGTTGCAGTTAAGCCCTGCAACAGCTTCTTCAACATTGTCCCTGATTGGTTGAGAGTAATTGAAATCTATGCCCTGAAATTGTCTCAGATTAACATCCATTTCATCTATAAGCTGGTCAGTAGAAATGTGCCGTTTCCATTTTTCTTTCGGGTAAAGGTTTACACATGCCTGGTTCAGATAAAAACCAGAAGGATCGGTTCCATCGTTAGATCGGCCTGTTTGAGACAATACACTTTGAACTTCGGGGAAACTCAATATTATCTCCCTGATTTTGTGTTCCAGCGTCACTGTTTCCTGCAATGACATGCTCATCGGCATTTTCGCTTCAACCCATAAAGCTCCTTCATTTAAAGGAGGCAGGAATTCAGTACCAAGAAATTTAAAAGAGTAAATACTCAGTATCATTATGATTATAGCAATAATTAAACTTACTCTTTTATTGGCATAAGTAATCTTGAAGAAACCAACCGCATATTTATTGATAAACCCGACGACAGGATTGTTTCTTTCCCTGACATTTTTATTGAATAACCAACTCGACAATACTGGCACTAATGTCAATGTGAAAATTAATGCACCTAACAAGGCAAAACCAAGCGTATAAGCCAAAGGTGAGAAGATTTTCCCTTCGACCCTTTGAAAAGCAAAAATGGGTATAAGGGCAGTAATGATAATCAGTTTTGAAAAGAAAATAGCTTTTGCCATTTCTCCACCAGTGCCCTTTATTATCCCCAGCTTTGATAGTAAATTATATTTGGGCATTCCAACTTGTTTTGCCTTATGGTCGAGGGCTACAAACAATGCTTCGACCATCACCACGGCGCCATCTATAATTATCCCAAAATCGATTGCCCCCATTGAAATTAAATTAGCCGACATGCCTTTAATTTTCATGCAGATAAATGCAAAAAGCAATGATAAGGGTATTATCATCGATACAATTATGGTTGCCCTTAAATCGGCCATAAAGAGAAATACGATTAATGTTACCAGGATAATACCTTCTAACAGGTTTCCAAGAACAGTTTTTGTACAAAAATTAATAAGATTGTCCCTGTCATAAAATGCAACTAATTTTATGTCAGATGGAAGTATTTTTGTGTTTAATTCGTTTACTTTTTCCTTGACATTGGTCAGTACTTCATGAGGATTTAGCCCTTTTCGCATCACAACAATCCCCTCGATTATATCATCGTTTTTATCTAATCCTCCTTGTCCAACTCTTGGCAATGAAGATATAGTTACCTCTGCAACATCTTTAACTGTAATAGGCGTGTCGTCAATATTGTCCACAACAATATCCCCCATTTCCTCAATATTGTTTATTAACCCGATACCCCTGACAACATAAGCCTGTCCGTTTTTTTCAATGACATCGCCACCAACATTCAGGTTACTTTTTGCAACGGCATTATACACATCTAATGCCGAGATATTATATTTTTCAAGCAAGCCGGGATTAACATTTACTTCGAAAACTTTTTGCTGTCCCCCAAAAGTTACAACATCGGCAACTCCCGAAACACTTAATAATTGCCTACGGATAACCCAATCCTGGTAAGTAAGCAAATCCCGTGAATCCCTGTTTTTACCTTTCAGAGAGTAGCGAAATATTTCACCTGTCGGGCCGTAAGGTGGTTCAACCTCGGCCTCTGCACCTTCAGGCATTGATACAGTTGCAATGGCATTATTTACCTGTTGCCGTGCAAAAAAATCTTCAACATCATCTTCAAATAGTATAGTTATTACAGACAAACCAAACATAGAAATAGAGCGGACATTTGTCTTTTTCTGAACCGATGTCATTGCTATCTCTAAAGGGACAGTTACGAAACGCTCTACTTCTTCAGCGCTCCTGCCCCTCCATTGCGATACAATTATTATTTGTGTATTCGTGAAATCAGGAAATGCTTCAATAGGCGTATTCTTATAACTGACAATTCCTGTAACAATAAGTATTATTGTAAGAAAATATATGAAGAACTTGTTTTTTAAAGAAAAAGAAACAATATTTTTGGCAAAATTATTCATGAGAATATTTATAAATTAATCTGTAAACTGGTCATAGATTAGTAAATTATTTTTAACTATAATATTTTCACCAGGTTCTAATCCGGAACTTATGTAAGTTTTTTCATTCACAAGTTTATAAATATTAATCTCCCTTATTTCCATATCGCATTTACTTTTATACACGATAACATAATTTTTGCTATTATCAAAAATGACAGCTTTTGAAGGTATGGCAAGCTTTTTAATATCCTCTGCATAATGCATGACAACATTTGCATACATGCCAGGTTTTAGCTTATAATTTTTATTTTCAATTTTAATTCTTACTTTCATTACTTTGGTAATAGGATCGAGAATATCATATATTTTATCCACTTTGCCTTTAATAACATAATCCGGATAACTCAGCGTAGTAACTTCTACCTCATAATTTTGCTGAACTTTTGAAATATCAGTTTCAAAGACATTGGCCATTACCCAAACATTTTTTAAATCTGAGATTATAAACAGGATATCGGAATTATCAGGCCTTAATTGCATATTTGTATTAACCATTTTATCAACAATAACACCATTAAATGGGGCTTTAACATAATAATCGGCTTTGCCGCTTCCTCCATAAACACTGGAAATATTAGTTGCTTTATCGAGAATGGATTTGGCTTTCTGTAATTCTTTCTGGGAAGTAATATATTCTTTCTCTGAAGCAATTCCACCTTTGTACATATCTTCGACGGCTTTAAAATTCTTTGATGCTATATCGTAATCAGATTGTGAAGCATTTACATCATTATCTATTCCTGCCATCTCAGAGCTCTTTATGACTGCGAGTACCTGGCCTTTTTCAACATGGTCGCCAATTCCGGCTTTAACATCTGTTACAGTACCGCTTACAATAGGATAAACCTTAATAACTTTTTCTTCATCATAAGTTACTTTCCCGGTTAGCCTTAACTCATTTTCAACAGTCTCAGTATTCACTTTATAGGTTGTCATTGTTTTCTCCATTAAATCAGTTAGGCAGTTTTGTTTATTTTCAGTCTGATTTTTTTTGGGTGTACACCCTAAATAACTGAGAAGAAGAATTATTATTAGAAAATTTATCGGCGTTTTCATATTCATAATATCTGATATTTCATTAAACCTAAATTGCGGCTCAATTTAATGAAAAAAATCTGTATTTTTTTAATCCATTAAATTTAAAGAATAGATAACGTGTAATTGCTTATTTTTCTTGCACAATGCCTTATATAAAACAAAATTTATTTGACTATATGTTTACAGAAAAGGTACATGACTTGCAGTTTAAATCCCAGAAAAGGATTTCTTTACATAACGTTATAACATAATAAATATAATGAGCCAAATTATAAATCCCGATTTAAAGGACTTTAAGAACAATTGCTGCTAAAGCATTATAATCTTTATTAAAATGATGGTCACCAGGAAGCATTTCAACCTTAATGCCCGGAATAGAAAAATGCTTTATTAACTTAGTTTCTTCTTCCTTGCCAAAAATACAAATCGGGTTCAATGTCTTAATTTTTTTCAATTCGCCTAATACGTCATACTTTTCTTTGGTATTTATATTTAACATATCTGAAATATGCACTTCAAAATCACAGAATTCATCAGGTGAGAAACAATAAACCCCTTTTAAATTTTCTTTTAATGTATTAGAGAAATTATCAGCAATAAAAGGTGCCACACAAGCCCCAAAAGAATACCCGATTAATACAAATGAGTTTATATTCCATTTTTTCATGTATTGTAAAATGGCTTCTGATATTTCATCTGCAACTTTTTTTGGCTGTTTCTCGTTCCAGAAATATTTTTGAGCATTAAGCCCTATGACGGACATTCCTTTGCCAACAAATTTCTCGCACAATGTTTGGTCAAAACTTCTCCAGCCGCCATCACCGGAAATAAAAAATGCGAGGGGTAACTTTTCTTTATTATTCGAAGGAAAAAGGACCAAAGGTAAATTACTTTTCAGGGCAACTTTGGCTGGTTGAATAATAGCAACTTCCGGAAGAGTATAATGAATTATGTTATTTAAGTTTTTTGCCTGTGCATGTAATCCAAAAATAAAAATATTAATTAAAACATATATCAGTTTCATCATTTCATCAGGGTTTTATGACTTTAGTCAATACTGCAGGAACTTGTAATAAGTCATAATCATGATTGTATATTAAATATTGATTATACCAGACAGGGTCAAATTTTTCTTTGTATTCGCGCAAACCTTTATAATTTGAAAACGACTTGATTTTTTCATATGCAAATTTCATTGACCTAGCCCGAAAAGTATGTGGATCGTTTAACCCGCTCATAGGAGCAAACCCTAAATTGACATTATTAATATTTTGAGATTTTAAATAACTAAAAAGTTCAACCAGGATAAAATCCATTACCCCATTGGGCGCATCTTTGGTTTTCCTGATCAAATCGTATGTGGCTTCACCTTTAGTATAATCAGGTATGATATTCAGAAAAGCAATAATTTTTTCTTCTGCATTTTCAACGGTTAAAATAGTTTGTTGCTTCAATTCATCCCACACAAACATTCCCTGCGAAAATACTATCTCCTTCCTGCCTGTTTCAAGCAACCACTCGTCGCTTACCGATTTTAATTTTTGAACAATACCGTCTTTAACCGGAGGAAAATGAAATATTGATTTATAGCCCTGCTCCCTCACTTTATTGATTGCATTTCGCATTGATTTTTTACTTCCGCCTTCCAGGTAAAACGTAGAAAGGTCAACGATGCCTTCCTGCCCGATAAATAATTCTTTTTTGCCAAGCGCATGATAAACTTCAAGGGACTTTTCAGGTACCCTATAATAGATGCATTTAAGACCGTTTTCGTAACAATAAGAGTCAAACCCGTTGATGCATATCTTCATTTCATCATCATTTTCAGCAACCGGGTTTTCGAGGGCTACTGCAAAATTGCCTGCAATACGATAAGCAATAAATGCTTTTTTGGTTTCTGAAAAGAAAATCATTTTATCATTATACGTTTTGAAATAATCTAATGGCGAAACACCACTTGATTTTAACAGATTTCTTGCCAGGGTTAGCTCTTCATCGGTAACATTTTTCTGGGCTTTATAGGATCGTACCAAAGTATAAACCAAAAACGTGATAGAAAGAAACCCGCTTAAGTTGATTGAAAGCAAAAAATGCTTTGCAAATGGTGATGTAGGCACTAATTCGTTGCTACCTATCAAAAAATAATATTGAAGGGTATATCGCACCGATTGCAACGAACTAAAATCGATATTGAAATATTTTTTGTCCAAATAATAAAAACCAATAATCCCATAAACCAATGTAACCACTATAAGAAACAAAGAAGTTTGTATGCCTACATTTCGTAATTTCGGATTCGATTTAACATTGTATTCTTTAAATGATCTTGCCAAAACAATAATTACCAAAAGGGCAATAGTCGCTTCTTCATAATCAATTGCTTTGGTTATATGGCCAATAAAAGATATAATACTTAAGGCAAGTGCAAACCACCAGGCATTTCTCAAACCTTTGAGCATAAATGCAGCAGTAACAAGGAGAAATAACCCTGCAACCATCACCAGATAGTTAGATGCAGAAATCACTTGAATAGGCAAAAAATCTTTTAAACGGATCAACCTTTCCGTAATAGCCGGTGTCAATACAGAAACAATATTCAAAATTCCCAATCCCATTAAAAACAGGGCAGGCATTACCCGCATAAGCAATTTGTTTATTTTTGAAAGGAAAGTCAAAATACCAACCAAAAAAGGCGTCCAAAACTCAAAGAAACGATATAGAAAAGTGATAGCAATTGCCTCAACATTTCCAAACCCAAAACGGATAAGGACATAAACCATCGAAACTTCAATAGCGCCAAGCCCACGCAGAAAAGGGGAAACAATTAAGAAAATTACCGAAATAATGTATCCAAAAATGGCTGCAAAAACAGAAGGGTTAAAATTGAGCGCTACCATTGCAACATATAAATGTGCAATTCCTACAAATTCAATAATCACAGAAACAAATATCGTAAGAAGGAATTTCTTCTTGTCAATTTTATTTTGCTGCAAATCGTTTAAAAAAACTTCTGTGGAAGGAACAAGTTTCATTAAAATGTTATAAAAAAATCCTTGTTTCAATATAGAACGATATGCAAAGTAAAAAGCAAATATCAATAGCAATGCAGCGAATAAAGCATACCATTCACTTGCACCTACCATTCCTTTCAGAATAGCATATATGAATGCTGGAATTGCTACAATTATAACCGAAAGTATCCCTATAAAGCCATAAATAGAAGATGCAAAATGGATTTGCGTCTTTTTTATTCCCTTTCTTTCGATAGCGCCCGTAAAAAATGCAAGCGACGACACGCCCCCGGCAGGTAAAAAGACACTTATTAAATTCCTTTTTATAAAAAGAATAATCGAATCTGATAACGAAACTTTTTTCAGGGCCGATGCAAATGAAAAGACATACATTTGGCCCTGCAGCAGTATATAAATTGCAGTAAGGCTTATTCCAATAAGCATCCATTGCCACCTTGCAGCAACCAGCACATGTTTAACTTCGATTAGTTCAGCCTTTTCATTTTTAAGAAACCAGATACCGATTACAATAAAAAATAACGTGAAAATAAATTGGGCAATAATCTTCCGGTTCTCCCAAATAAATGGTTGTACCCGTGATATGAAATGATCAGGTGCAAAAGCTGTCCGGGTCTCTTTTTTCATATTTGAAATAACAATATGTATTTTATCATTTGCAAATTTTCAATATAGATTATTGAACAAACTAAATTAGTTCATATTATTTATTCCTGCAAAAATATAAATGTTCGATGGGCCAAGGGATTGCTAAAGAATACAACCAATCCTTAAAGTCAGGCCATGAGGATTAACATCTAAATTGTTCAATGACATGTGAAACCCTTTAAAACCAATACTAATAACTGATGAAAAATATTTGTTGATCCTTATATAACAGCCAAATCCGGCAAATAAATATTCACCTTTTTCTGAAACATTATAAAGCTTTCCGGCACCAGGATAATATTCTATTTTATAATTAATAAAAGAAATCCCTTCTGACAAATTAAAAAATGGGCAAAACATTTTATATTTCATTAAATTCAGTCTTTCGTCCAAATAAACAGGGAAAAACTTTAAATTATATAACAACCATCCATTATCCAGGTGGAATTTTGAATACGAAAATTCTGTTCCCAACCCAATATAAAAAGAACGAAAAATATTATAACTTCCAATTGCACTGACACCTGTGAAATTATCGCCATGTGTGCTATGCAAAATTTCGTATGCGGGTGTGACTAAAAACCTTCTGAACGTTAGCGAATCATTTTTGTCAAAATATCCTGAATTGGTTGATAATTGTTTCGTAAATTCATTTTTGTCCCAATCTTCTGAATAAAGAAAATGTGGATATAATAATATCAGGGCTGTAACGAGATAACCTTTAAAAATATTGACCATTATAATTTTATTTAAAATAAATAGTCTAAATCTAAATAATAACCATAATCACCATCGCTTTTGTTTAAAGCTCTTCCATAATCAGAGGAAACAATAAAATTGTGGTTTATAATAAACCTGACCCCGGAACCAACAGACTGGTGTATTTTTTCATTGTTGAATTTATAATCGGTTTCTGAAACATTCAAAGTTTTATCAATATTAAACATTTTAGTTATTCGACCCAAATCGGTAAAAAGATTAAATGAAATACTAAAATTCCTGTCAAATAATATTGTATTAACAGGGGTATAACGGTATTCAAAATTTCCAAGCACAAACCCTTCACCCTGTAACCTGTCATATAAAATCCCGCGCAGGGTTTTTACGCCGCCCAGGGCTTCCTGCACATGAAATGTACTAATAAAATATGGCATCATATAAAAAGGCATTTCGCCATTTAATTTTGTTTGGTATGCAAGCCTGTACGCAAATACCAACTCAGGGAGTAAATTAAAATATTGCCTGTGGATTAGCACAATTTGAGAATACGCATAATCGTTATTTAAAAACTTTGGCACTTTTATCAATACTACTTCGTCCCAAATTCCTCTTGTTGGTATTGCTTCATTATCACGGGTATCGTAAATTAACCCGCATTTCAGATAAGATGCTATACCTCCATTTTTTTGTTCAGCAGGAATAATGCCAAAAGCAACATATTTTTCGAAAAGTGTTGGTTGATTATTAACCGTGGTTTTACCTACCAATTTACTGTTTGAAGGATGAATTGTTATATTGTAATTCCCGTAACCTAAATCCCAGTGGAATTGCGAATCGAAAAAACATTGCTGGACATCAAGAAAAATTGTCTTGCTTAGCTTCTGTATATAATAGTAAGAACGGGAAATAAAATCCCTTTTGGAAGGGTCGGCATAATTTCCATTATAAAGTGCATTGTAACCATTAAAGCCATAAAATTGCTGAAACCTGTTTCCAATAGAGGATAAATCGGCTATTAACCTCAATCCTGCTGGTAGCAAATGCTTTGAATCGTAAAACAAATAATCGACATGCCCGCCTCTTGTTGTTACAGACGATTGCAAATACAGGTTATACAGATAATTTGGATAATGTGAGCTATCGCTGTAATAATAAATGCTTGCCAATGCCCCATATTGGATTCCTTTATCAGTGTTATAAACGAACGAAGGCAGAATTTCAACATCCCAATCCTTTATAATTTTTTGTCCGGAAACAGAATCCTGGCCGTTCAATATTGTTTGGATAAAAAAACTAAAGGCCAAAACAAAAAAAATGACAGTAACTCTCATTAATTCTAATTAATTTCTATCTTGTTAACTAAATATTCTGAACAAAAGTATTATTTGGTTTCTAAAAATTGAAAAAATCATTTATTAAATCTAACACCAAACTCCTGTTTTCTCTTCATGCTAATCCTGTTTGCAATTTTCCACAATAGCCTGAATTTGAATTCGAACCTTTCCATATCGAGTATAAGCATCTTTCTTTTCATCTTCATAATAGCAATCCAATCGATAGTATTTATCTGTAGCTTTTGATATCGTTGCAATGCTAAATTAAATACTGAAAGAAATATTTTTATTCTTATAATTGTTTTACGGATATTTTTTTGCGGATAATCCAGTTCACTAAATAATTTAATGGTTTTATCCATTTCGCAATTAAATAATTGAATCAGTGGTTTTAATTCTGTTTTATTGGCTAACGTGTTTAGGTTAATTGAAATGTCATCATACAAGTCTAAAATATCATCGCCAATTTGTGCCGTGCCACCATATTGAAAAATAGCTTCTTGCTCATTTACGATTAGATTTTCTGATAAGATGGTTCTGATTAAAAGGAAGGTATTACCACACTTTTTAAATGTTATATCCCTGATTTCTTCAATAGAAATTTCATTATCAAACTGTCTTTTACTTTTTTTTTCAGCGCTCAGGGCTTCACTTAAATATTTTTCAAATAAATCTTTGTGATAAATATTATTATGTACATAATTTTCGATTTCATGTAATAGATCAACCATATTATCTTCATTTTCAGGATTTGAAGAATCTACAAGATTATCCTGAATAACTGCATAAATACTCAATAAGAACCAATAATTTGGTTTCAGCGAAAGTAGGTTTTCTGCCAAATAGAAAAGCAAGGGGCTGAAGTAAGCCGAAGTGTATCAATAATGCATCGTTCTCTATTTTTTTTATTTCATTTTCGTTTAATATTTTTGCTGTTGAACAAGTAAAAATGTTAATATTTATAATATTGAACGCCTTTTTAATAATTTTCTTTTGCGTTTTAAATTCAAACGACAGTCCAATAAATTCTTTAAAAAGCAAAATTAAGGCCATAATTATTCAGCGAGCCTCTTAGTTTTATATTGGTAAATTCCTTTAAAAATTATAGGAAAAATAAAGAGGGTCAATATAGTAGAGGTAACAAGGCCTCCAATTACAACGATAGCGAGAGGCCGGGAAGTTTCCGAGCCTATTCCTGTAGATGTTGCCGCCGGCATTAAACCGATAGCAGCCATAAGCGCGGTCATCACTACCGGCCTTATACGGGCAATAACACCCTGACGTATGGCATCGTCAAGATGAATACGTTCATGTAAATTCTTCTTAAATCTTGACAGGAGAATGACATTATTTTGAATACATATTCCAAATAAGGCAATAAACCCTATTCCTGCCGAAATACTGAAATTCGTACCCGTAATATGCAGCGCCGTAATACCGCCAATGATAGCAAACGGCACGTTGAGCAATATTAACCCTGCATCGGTAACATTGCCGAAAAGTACAAAAAGTATAAAAAAGATCAGAATAAGGCTGATAGGCACTACAATGCTTAAACGGTGCGAAGCCCGTTGCTGGTTTTCAAAATCACCCTGCCATTCCATGCTATATCCTTTTGGCAATTTTATTGCAGCATTCACTTTTTTTTGTGCTTCTGCAATGGCCGATCCCATATCCCTTCCCCTGACTGAAAACTTCAAAGCCACGAACCGTTCATTATTGTCCCTGAAAATTAAAATAGGTCCTGTAATCTTAATTATATCAGCAATTTCTTTAACAGGTATCTGGCCACCTGAAAGTGTTGGCACCATAAGCTCTCCAATTTCTTTTTCTGTCATCCTGAACTCTGGCAAAAAGCGTATCCTGATATCAAATTTTTTGTATCCTTCATAATAGGTTGAAGCAGCTTTGCCGCCGATTGCCATTTCGATTACGGCATTGCAATCAGCTGTGGCTACACCGTATAAAGCCATTTTTTCCTGATTTAGTTCAATTCGTAATTCCGGTTGTCCCTGGCTTTGGATTACACCAAGGTCATCTATCCCTTCGATGTTTTTCATGATGTTATAAATGCTATCTGCTTTGGTATCAAGATAAGGCAAATCTTCCCCAAATACTTTGATGGCTATAGAGCCTTTTACGCCCGATACGGCTTCTTCGACATTATCCATGATGGGTTGGGAGAAATTGAATATTATACCGGGAAATTTCTGCAATTTTGCGTTCATCCTGTCAATCAGTTCATCCCTGTTCTTAGCATGTTCCATAGCTTTTGTATGGTATATGTCAATAAAAAACTCATTATTATAAAAACCGGTCGCATCGGTGCCGTCGTCCGGTCGCCCGGTTTGGGATACTACCTGTTTCACTTCCGGGAACGATTTAATAATACTCCGCATTTCATCTGCAATCCTGACTGATTCTTCAAGTGATATGCTCAGGGGCATGGATGCCCGCATCCAAATTGCCCCTTCATTTAACTCAGGTAAAAATTCCGTACCCAGATAACGGAAAGAAAAAATACTAACAGCCATTGCAATGCCTGCAATGATCAAGCTTAGGCGTTTGTTTCTGTAACATCTTTCAAAAATTGAAATGGTATGTCTTGTAACAAAGGCTAAAAATGGATTGTGTTTTTCTTTTACATTTTTTCTAAGCAACAAACTTGAAATTACCGGAACAAGGGTCAATGCAAATATAAGTGCCCCGAGAAGCGCAAAACCAAGCGTCCAGGCCAATGGTGAAAACATTTTGCCTTCTACTTTTTGAAAAGAGAATATCGGGAGAAGCGCTGTAATGATAATGAGCTTTGAAATAAAGATGGCTTTGCCCATTTCGGTCCCTGTTTCTTTAATAAGCCCGAGTTTAGACAACAAATTAAATTTGGGCATACCGACAGTTTTGGCTTTGTTGTCCATAGCAACAAAAATACCCTCGACCATTACAACAGCGCCATCAATAATAATCCCAAAGTCAATTGCACCCATTGAAAGCAGGTTGGCTGACATACCTTTTATCCGGAGGCATATAAATGCAAACAGCAGGGCTAATGGAATTATTAAAGAAACAATAACAGTTGTGCGCCATTCGGCCATAAAAAGCAATACAATAAGGGTTACGAAAATAATCCCCTCGATCAGGTTGTGTAAGACAGTGTGGGTTGCATAATGGATCAGCTCGTTCCGGTTATAATATGTTTCAATTTTTACATCCGAGGGTAGTATTTTGTTGTTCAGCTCGTCGATCTTTTCCTGCACTTTTTTGATGACTTCTCCGGGATTTAAACCCTTACGCATTACAACGATACCTTCCACAACATCGCCAAGGCTGTCCTTGCCTACCTGTCCAAGCCGCGGGAGGTTCGATTCTGTAACATTTGCAACATGTTTAATAAGAATCGGGCTTTCATTAATTTTTTTGATGATGATATTACCAATCTCATCGAAATGATCGATGACACCAATTCCCCTGACCACATAGGCCTGTGTATTATGTTCAATCACATCGCCGCCAACATTAATATTGCTGCGGTTTACAGCCTGGTAAACATCCAGCCGGGTAATACCATATTTTACAAGAGATTGTGGGTTTACCTGAATTTCATAAGTCTTTACTTCTCCCCCGAAGCTATTTACGTCTGCGACGCCTGAAATAGAGCGGATATGACGTTCGACCACCCAATCCTCCAATGTTTTTAATTCTCTCACACTCCTGGATTTGCTTTTCAACGTGAACCTGAAAATTTCACCGGTTGGCCCGTAGGGAGGTTCCACTTCAGGCTTTACGCCTTCCGGCAGGTCGACGTTCATTAACAAGTTGTTTACTTGTTGCCGTCCAAAAGCGTCTTCAATATTATCCTCAAAAATTACTTTTACAACGGATAGTCCAAAAAGCGTTGTTGATCTTATATCTGTTTTGCTTTGTACCGAATTCATGGTAATTTCGAGCGGCATAGTTACATATCTTTCTACTTCTTCAGCACTGCGGCCGGGCCATTGGGAAATTATACTAATCTCGGTATTGGTCGTATCCGGAAAGGCTTCTATAGGCGTATTAATATAACTTACAACACCTGCAATTATGATAATGGCGATACTGAAAAAAATGAAAAACCTGTTTTTCAGTGAAAATGCTATAATATTTTTAATAAATATATTCATTGTCACAATATTAATTTAGGCCAGAATAAGTTATAGTTTTGATTTACTTAGAACTTTTTACTGATTTAGCGCATTATAAATAAGTAACTGAAGATTTGTAATAATCCTTTCACCGGGTTTCACGCCCGAACGGATATAGGCATAAGAACCTGTAGACCTTACAATTTCGACCTGTCTGGTCTGCACGTTGCATTTATCAAGATATATCAATACCCAATATTTATTCTGGTCAAAAACTATCGATTTTGCTGGAACAGTAAGCATTGTACTATCTTTAACCTGGTGCACAATAACCTTGGCAAACATTTCGGGTTTCAGCAGATTATCTTTATTGTCAAGCTGAATCCTGACTTTCATTGTTTTGTTATCCGGATCGAGTACATTATAAATTTTATCGATTGTCCCACTAAGAATTTTATCCGGGTATGAAACAGTAGTTACGCTAGCTTTTTCACCGACTTTAATATTTGAAATATCGGACTCATAAACATTAGCTAAAATCCAAACCCTTTTTAAATCTGAAATAGTAAACAAGTTGGTTGAATTATCCGGCCTGATCTGCATGTTGGGGTTCACAAATTTTTCCACAACATATCCTGAAATTGGCGATGTTACAATGTAATCGGATTGTTTGCCCCCATAAATTGAAAGCACGGTCTTTGCCCTGTTAAGTTCTGATCGCGCCTTTTCAGTATCTTTTATTGCAGAAGTATAATCTTTCTCAGATATTATGCCGCTTTTATACATGTCTTCAGTTGCGGCAAGGTTTTTTTCAGAAACCGCAAGATTTGCCTGTGCTGTAACAATATCATTTTCAGCGCCTGCTATTTCGGTACTTTTAACAATTGCCAGTACCTGTCCTTTTTCGACAAAATCGCCCAAAGCAATTTTAACATCCGTTACATTGCCACTTACCATTGGGTAAAGCTTTACAACTTTGTCCTGATCGTAAGTTACTTTGCCAATAAGGTTAAAATCCTGCATTACTGGCCTGACCGAAGCTGTATCAATGCATATTTTGCCCATCAGACTGTCCGGGATACAAAATTTTGTTGCTGTATTGTTTGCAACATTGGGTTTTTCTAATGAACAATAAGTTAAGATGAAAAAAGAGAAAATAAAAAACAATATTTTTTTCATAAACAGTAAATTTTACCTGATGATAATAATGTCTTTGCCAATGCTAAAATTTAAATTTTCAAATGCATTAATGCGGTTGTATAAAAGGTTATTTAACTGCACGGCATTTTCTTTGTAAGCGTCGTAATAATCGAGAAATTCAATAAGGCTAATGTTTTTCTTTTCAAAGTTCTTAAGCATTTCTTCGTTCAAAGTATCCAGATCGGCTACAAATTTTTTATCGAACTTGTTATACAGGCGGTTTATTTCAATGGCATTTGCATAAGCGCTAACAACGTCAGACTTTAACTGGTCTTCAGCGCCCTGTAACTTATATTTGCTGCTTTCCACATTAAACTTTGCAGACTTAATATTGCCCTGGTTCCGGTTAAAAATTGGAATATCAAATTGCAGCCCTAATGAATTAAAGTTATGAACATACGTACCATTTTTGTCCCAACCGCCGGAGAGTGTTATGTCGGGGACTGCCATTGCTTTCTGATAGGCAAGGTTCACCTGGCTTAAACTTAAATCGGTTTGGGCCATTTTTAAATCATAGCGGTTATTATAAGCTGTGTCAATAAGGGTTTGCAATTTGAGCCCCTCAGGAGAAGCTTTGTCAAACGCACTTGTATCCGGCTGAGGATTATAAAAGATATTAGAAGAATGCATTAAAATATTAAAATCGGCCTGGCTGCTAATTAATTGCGAGGAATATCCAATCTTTTCATTTTCTAAAGTAAAAAGGTTTGACTTCAACCTGAGTAATTCCTTTTTAGAAATATATCCTTTCTCAAACTGGCCTTGAAAAACACCGATAAGCTTGTTAGTCGAAGTAATTTCTTTGTCATAAACATTTAATATCTGTTTAAGGTAATAAATATTGTAAAAGCCGCTCCGGAGTGAAAATTTAAGCGTGCGTAGCAAGTCAAAATAATTTTGTTCTTCTTTGTTGGCAGTCAATTCAGCAAGTTTAATTTGTTTATTCCGCTTTCCTGCAAGAAGAAAAAGTTTTTGCAATTGTATATTTGCTTCCCCTTTATCAGAAAAATCGAACCACTTTTGAGTGCTACCAGTTGATTTTGGATCAGGATTATATACGTTTTGGCTGGCTGTAATAGTAATATTATTGAAAAACCTTGCCTGTATTATTTGTGCATTTGCAGCACCGATATTGCATTTCTCGGCCAGCAACGAAAGGTTTTGTGATATAAAAATACTATCAGCCTGATGAAGTGTAATTCTTAATGAGTCTTTAAAGGCTTCCTGCCCGTAAAGATTTATTGTGAGTAAAGAGAGGATTAAGAAAAACTGTTTTTTTAAAAGCATATTAATTGATTTGAATTATTTTGATTTGAAATGAATCAAATGAAAGTTAAAAAATATTCTTATCATCTCTAAATATTACCTCAATGAATTTAAAAACTTAAGGTTTGATTCAATAAACATGTAAAAGTAACTAAAGGCTAATTTTGCATGAAGAAATTTAGCAATAGTTAAGAGTAATTAACCTTTATTAAGAAGCACGATATAAATAATGATTTATGCTTTTTTTAAGTTTTTTTATGAACAGGTTGTCATTTTTTATTATTGATATCCAATCCATTAAACTGCAATTTCAAAAAACTGATGGGGTTTTAACATTAACTTAAAAGTATAATGGATAAAAGCATATTCCATTTTTGCTAAATTCAAATGCAGGTGCAGGAATTTTTATCATATTGATTGAATGTAGCACAATATTTATAAATTGAGATTTAGTTTTAATTTTGGTTAAGTCCAAATCTAAAGAAACAAAACATTTCCTGTATCTTTGAAATGAAGGGATAGCTTTACCATTAACTACAGCAGGATTGTCCGCACCTCCTGTCATTCCTTCAGCCCCATAGCCAATGTCAAAATTTAACCATTTTGGGAACTTAGAACCTTTGTTTAAAAAGGAATAAATATTCGCGGAAATCCAATATGTTTGGCCATTATAATCCTTCAACATATTTTCAGCCAGGTTACTGCCCAATTCTTCCGGCCTGTATTGTTCATATTGAGTTTGGTGAAATGACCATTTAATTCTTATCCGCTGTTCATTCCAGGCTAATTTTTCTGCAATTACGATGGAGGATCCAAGAGTATTGGCTGCAAAATCTGTGATAGAAAATCCCCATTGTTTTGAAAGCCCGTCTAATATTTCAATATTTAACAGATATAACGAACCCAACAATCCTCCATACCAAACGGCATTTTTATTGTCTGCGCCTGACCAGTTGAGCAATTCAATTCCTGCTTCTCCAATATTATATGAAGTAAATGCATGGCCAAATTTATCCATCTGGCACCATTCGTGCATGTCGTTATAAAAATGAAACGAAAACCTTGGATAATTTTTATACCATTCAGTATTTAAGAGTACGAGGGAAGATATATAAGTAGAACCTTCCACAATTAGAACCGGGTATAACCGTTCCTTTTTGATTTTGAATCTGGAAGTTTGAATACTATCAATTTGAGAAAATATTGATAACTGAATAAAAAGAAAAATAACAAAAACAGCAGCTTTTAACATTTTTAAAAAAAACTTCTGAGAAATTAATTTACCATTTAATATTCTTTTCAATAAATTCAATAAGTTCGTCAGCCATTGCTTTTTGTTCTGCAACTTTCGGATGGCCATCGGTATTTTTAAATTTGAAAAAACAGGTGTAAACTTTTGTGTCATTCAATTGCCCGACAGCCTGCCGGATATAACCCGGCCAGGGCGATCCATCCATAGTTGCATCCATGTTGCCAAGCGAACAAATTATACTGGCATTAGGATATTTATTTCGAATTGTGGCCACAAAGTTTTTATACGATGAAATAATAAAACTTTCATTTGGTGCTTTTGTGCCAAACCTGAATTTGAATTGTTCGTGTTCAGGTTTCTTTACAAGCCAGGAATCGTTTTGAAACAGGTCAATAACTATTATTTCGGGTGTATATTTATTAAAATCCCATTTGGAAGTTGAATCTGTCGGATCCAAACGATCGTACATTTCAGGCATAAGCAGCGGAAACCAACTGATTATAATTCCAATGCCACTTTTTGAAATACAGTAATATTGTGCATCAAAATGTCTGGCTGTAATGGCAGAGTAAGATAAATAATTGTTTTCAAAACAACCAAACCAGGAATCATTGCCACTGTTATCTTCCATGGCATATCCACAGGTTATGGAATTCCCGTAAAATTCAATCTTTCTTTTTTTAGCGGCTGGTAATGGCAGCAATTTAGTACTCTTGGGTGTCTCAAAACCATAAAACCATGTCTTGCCTTTATCCCATTCGGTACGTTTGAATAACTCAACTTTGTGTGCCCCTTCAGGCAAACCTGAAGCTAAAATATAACTTCGCTTTACAGTATCGGTGTGAATTTTAAAAATATTTTTATCGTCAACAATTACATTATAATAATTTGCTGTATCAAGGTCTTTTAATACAGCGGAGATTTCTTTTCCTTCAAAAAAAACACTCACCAATGTACCGGGCTAGGCAGCTCTGCAGCTTGTTGTTTATAATTTATCCGGCCTTCGTAATAAATATCTGGATTGTCAAAGGAGATAATTTTATTTTGTGCATTGCTAACCCCGAAAGAAGCAATCAATAAAATTATTAAGGAATATTTATTTGACATAAAGTTTTAATTATCAATTAGTAAAAAAGATTTTCTGTTTTAATTAACAAATTTCCTGTCCTCTT
>CAVSGB010000235.1:0-5311 GCA_963726845.1 uncultured Bacteroidota bacterium
TATCGGATTGCCAAGAAAGGCCCGGCATGGCAGAAAAGCAGCTTTAGGGATTTTTTCCCCGAAACCAGGGTTTCAACATGAAATAAATTTAGATTATTGAAAAAATCCAGATATTTATGATCCAGATTTTTCAACAATGAACTTACATCGCTGGCATTAAAAGATTTTAAAGTTGTTTCATATCCATTCTGGCTCCATTCAAGTACCGCTTTGGGATTTTTATCTTCACCTCCGGCAGAGTTTAGTAACATCATTTCATGATTGCCCATGAGTGTGATCTTCTCATGCTTATGATCCAAAATCAAATCAATCGTTTCTTTAGGTTGTGGCCCCCTGTCGATATAGTCGCCGACATAGATTATTCGTTTCGTATTGAATTCCTCGATTTTATTCAAAATAGCAGCCAATGACGAAGCAAATCCGTGAATATCACCAACTGCCCAAATGTATTCAGCTTTAGCCATAGTATGGGTTCTTTATCAAAAGTAAAATTAACTGAAAAAGAGATGAAATGGAATTAATTAAATTAAAATGTTTTAAAAAAAAGAAAATCCAGTTTATTTAATTGTGTCTTGAACAAATTATACTCTTAGTCAATGTATAAAATATCAATAATGAAGTAAAGAAATATTTTTGTCTAATTAATTTATTAAAGTAATTCTTTTAAAAACAGACATGGAACTATATTTTTTGGTAATGATTTACAAGGTTAATAAAAGTGTGCTACTGAAATAATTTACAATATTTTATTTAAGCGGTCAGCTTTTAGCCTGTATAACCAATAATTAAATATTGGTTAAATTTATTATCTATTGAAAAGACAAACCTTTATATTGCAAAATATTAATACTTTTAACGACAAATTATTTATTCTATTTATTATGAAAAATATTTCCATTCATGGTATCAGTCGACGAATGGGGCTGTTATTTTTGGCAACTATAATTGTTGTTTCAATAACTGAAATAAATGCCCAGCAATCAATACCTTACCGATGGAAAAATGTTGTAATACTTGGTGGTGGCTTTGTAACAGGGATAGTTTTTAGCCCGGCAGCAAAGGATATAATATATGCCCGAACGGATGTGGGAGGGCGCATATCGTTGGAACCAACTTACAAACAATTGGATTCCCATAACCGATGAGTTTAACAGAGATAGTTCGTCATTTCAGGGTATTGAAAGCATAGCTCCGGATCCGATTGATTCTAATGTTGTTTATGCTGCAGTTGGCATGTATGAATCGGCCGGGAATGGCCTCATTTTGCGTTCAACAAATCGTGGCGATACCTGGACTAAATATAACATAGCTGTTCCAATGGGCAGTAATGGTGATGGCCGTTGTGCCGGAGAACGCCTTACTGTTGACCCGAACCTTACGAGTACTCTTTATTTTGGTTCGCGAAGCAAAGGACTTTGGCGAAGTACAAATTCAGGGAAAACATGGAGCAAGGTTACAAGTTTTACGGTTGCCGGAAATTCTGGTTATGGCTTAAACTTTGTTATTTTTGATAAATCTACCGGAACGCCCGGAAAGAATACACCCAATATTTATGTTGGGGTAAATGCAACTACTGCCGGAAGTAACTTATATATTTCACAGGATACAGGTAAAACCTGGAGTTTGGTTCAGGGTGGCCCTACAAAACAGATGCCTCCTCATGCTGCTTTATCTACTGATTCAACTTTATATTTAATATACAATAATGGCCCGGCCCAAGTAATGCCGGTGGTGGTGCGGTTTGGAAATATCATATTCCAGATGGGGTTTGGACTAAAATTACCCCTCCGGGCGCTGGCGGTGGGTTTGGAGGCATATCAGTGGATGCTTCTAATCCTGAAACGATAATTGTCTGCACTATTGATTGGTGGGCACCCGATCAGATTTATCGCTCTACAAATGGTGGATTAAACTGGAAGGCTATTGGTTACCCAATTTCTACACATGATTTAAACGGAGCGGAATATTTGTGCTGGGGCATCTCCGGGTTGCAATACAGCTGGTTCAGGTTGGATGGGCGATTTAAAGATAGACCCATTTAATTCAGGCAGGGTTATGTATACAACAGGCCAGGGCATCTGGGGCAGTACAAATGCGAATTCTGATACTCCTTCCCAAATTGTATGGAAGTTTATTGACAATGGACTGGAAGAAACTGTAGTATCTGATATGGTAAGCTCGACAAATGGGGCTTTCTTTAGCGAAGTTTGGGACCTTGGTGGATTTAGAAATTCAAATCTAAATCAGGCATCTACAACAGGTATGTTTCAAAATCCGATATATAACAAGAATGATAACCTTGATTTTGCAGGCTTGAACCCATTAATTGTTGCCCGTGTCAGTAATGACGGTCAGGGAGCATCCTCAGTCGATAGCGGGAGAACCTGGAAACCTTTTACAAATAAACCTGTAAATATAAAAACAGGCGCAAAACCGAGTTCAGATGCTTCTATTGCTGTTTCATCAGATGGTAAAACAATAATCTGGTCGCCTGTTGGAATAGCTGCCGGGTATACCAGGGATTATGGATTGACCTGGTATCCGTGTACCGGTTTTCCATCCAGTGCCACAATAGTATCTGACAGGGTGAACCCAAATATTTTTTATACTTATAGCAATAAAATTTATGTTAGCATTGACGGGGGATATAGCTTTAACGCTAAAATATCAGTTCCCGGTGAAGGCAGGATCAGGGCAGTTTTTGGTCATGAAGGTGATATTTGGATAACTTCATCTTCAGGATTATATCATTCTACAGATACAGGAAAAACAATTACTAAAATATCGAATGTTACATTATCTTATAATATTGGATTTGGAAAAGCGGCACCGGGAAAAAAATACCCTGCTTTATACATTGTAGGCAAGGTAAATAATGTATACGGATTTTATCGTTCTATTGACAAAGGTGTTACATGGTCAAAATTGAACGATAATATGCACCAGTTCGGTTGGGTAGATTTAATTTCTGGTGATGAACTTGTCTATGGCAGGGTTTATATTGGCACTGGTGGACGTGGTATTGTTTATGGTGAACCACAATACGACTGTAATGGAGATTTGAATGGAACAGCTTATTACGACAATTGCGATTCCTGCGTGGCTGGTAATACAGATAAAATAGCATGCAAGGATTGTAATGGTGTTGCGGGAGGAAATGCATTTATCGATACTTGTGGCCATTGTGTAAGTGGCAATACTGGTAAAATAGCTTGTACGAAAGACTGTAGCAGTACATTTGACGGAACGGCAACAATTGATCTCTGTGGTATATGCGTGGATGGAAAAACAGGAACCGATTCATGCAGTGTTGTCCTCGACTGCAATGGAGTGCCCGGTGGTAAGGCATTTATTGATAGCTGTAAAAAATGTGTTGGCGGTAATACGGGCAAAGTTGCCTGTCCGGCATGTACTAAGGGAGCATACCACGATAGTTGTGGAATATGTGTTGGAGGAACAACAGGGAAAATACCCTGTAATACTAACTATGTTCCGATAAATGTTGTCCAGCATTTTCATATTTATCCCAATCCAACCAGTGATGGATTTAATCTTCAGGTTTCACAGACTTCTCAATATTTTATATCTGATATTTTAGGGAAACTAGTCGAATCAGGAACTTGTTACGATCAATCATATATTGGAAATGAGTTGAAAGAAGGATTTTATATAATAGTAATAAAAAATGCTAATGAATCCTTGACTTTGAAGCTTATTAAAAAATAATTAACATTAACTATGAATAGAGTTGTACCCTTTCATAGTACTTTTTATAAAATTGGTACAAATAATAAAATACCCTTGAAATAAAAAAAATCGAAGCATCGGTCAAAATTTTACTTTTGAAAAATATTATTTGGAAAATTATAGGCATCCATCATCTTTCTGAATATCTCCGTATTATCATAAAAACCGGTAAATTTTTCGGCACAAGGCTCCAAAAGCATAAACAGGTACCGGAATAGCTGTATGGCGTTTTGTTGAGAAACTGGCAACAGTTGTCCCACTATTAATATTCCCGTCGATAAGGGAAAGCCCTCCGGTTTCATGGTCGGCTGTTATAATAACAAGCGTATTGCTGTCGCTTGCTGCAAAATCTAATGCAGCTCCTACGGCTTTGTCGAAATCAATAGTTTCAGTTATTACTTTTTGATTATAATTTTCATGCCCGCCTTTATCGATTTGAGAACCTTCAACCATTAAAAAGAAACCTTTTTTATTTTTGTTCAATAGCCGGATTGCTGCATTTGTAGATATTATAAGCATATCGCCCCTGCCTTTGATAATAGCCGGATTGTCTTCATCGGATGTTAATCCTGCCAGTTTTCCTGATGTTACATTTCTTATACTGTCAATATTGTAAATTACATTATAGCCTTTTTGCTTTAATTCAATTGTCAGGTCTTTACCATCTTTACGTGATGTAAAAAACTTTTTGCCTCCGCCAATAAATACATCAATATCTGTTTTTAAAAAATCAAGCGCTATATATTCGCTCATTTTTCTATCGATATTGTGGGCTATAAAAGCTGCCGGAGTGGCGTCGGTAATGGAATTTGTAGCAACAAGCCCGACTGCCAACCCCTGTTCTTTTGAAATTTCGAGAATTGTTTTCAAAGGGTTACCGAGCGAATCAATAGCAATCATCCGGTTTTTGGTTTTCCTGCCGGTCGACATGGCTGTTGCCCCGGCAGCCGAATCAGTGATATATTCGTCAATTGAACATGTCCGGCTTAAACCAACGTATGGGCAACGCAACATGTTTAACACTCCAAAATTTGCTGTATAGGCTGAATACATTTGAGCTAAACCCATACCATCACCAATTAACAAAATAATATTTTTAACTTGTTTTGGTTTTGAAGTTATGCTTTCGGCATCGTTTTTTGGAACCAGGCTCGCGAATGATATCCAGATTGTTAGCAATATAAACAGCTTGATTATGTTTCGCATCATATAAGTTTTAAATCAATTATAGAAGATCAACTGTTGCAATTATAGCTTTTTGTTTAGAATTTCTTTTCAATATGCACGTGTTTTAAACAATTTTAGTATTTTGCAGCCGCAATCAAATTTGTTAAAATTTACTTAGAAAAATGAGAATAAATAAAGGGTTTTTTGGAAAAATTGGCCAGGAAAAAGGGGTTTACCTGTATACACTTTCAAATGATAAAGGCACTGAGGTTAAAATAACCAACTTTGGCGGTATAGTGATATCTATTAAAACTGTTAATAAAAACGGAAAGATTGAAGATTTAACATTGGGATTCGACAATTTTGAGCAATATGAAGCAGGGCATCCATATTTTGG
>CAVSGB010000236.1:0-5638 GCA_963726845.1 uncultured Bacteroidota bacterium
TTTTCCGCACGGTTGGTAGCCGCAAGCGTTAATAGCACATTTTAAGCCACTTCTAAAATAGAGAGTATTTTTTGATATTATTAATATCCCAAATTGGGAAATGCTGATTTCTTATTGTACATTTGTGCAATGAGAGTAATTGCATTTAGAACATTAAGAGAATTTTATGAAAAATCAGAGTATTCAGATTCTGAGATTTCCATACGTTCATGGTATCATGATGCAAAGACTGCTGATTGGAGAAATTCGAATGAGCTTAAACAACAATATGTAAATGCAAGTATTGTAGGAGAAGGAAGAGTTGTATTTAATATTAAAGGCAATGCATATAGATTAGTAGTTGCAATTGATTATGAGTTCCAAGTAATTTTTATTCGATTTATTGGTACTCACAAACAATATGATAAAATTGATGCTAAAACTATTTGATAATGAATATTAGACCGATAAAAACAGAACAGGATTACAATAATTCAATCAAAAGGATTGAGAAATTGTGGGGTGCGAAAAGAGATACATTTGAAGGTGATGAGCTTGACTTACTTGTTACAATTGTTGAGTCATACGAGATGAAACATTACCCAATTCCAACTCCAGACCCAATTGAGGCAATTAAATTTAGGATGGAGCAAATGGGCATAACAAAAGCTGAAATGGTAAAATATCTTGGTAGCCAAAGTCGGGTAAGTGAAATTCTAAATAGACAAAGGAAGTTGACACTCAAAATGGTTAAATCTTTGTACAAAGGTCTTAAAATACCTGCTGAGATTTTATTAGCATGATTGATAAAATAAAACGTGCTATAACATCGGCTCACCAAACCATGCTGGGTTCAGAGGTTTCGCAAGCGCATTGCACGCGGGCATCGGTTCTGCTTGTGGACAGGGACGCGCACCGCACACCCGCACGGTTGGTAGCCGCAAGCGTTAGCAAAAATATTTAAAACCAGATAATTATGAGAAAAATTGTTTTAACATCAGTTTTATTAACAACTTATTTTTTATGCTTTTCTCAAGTAGATAAACATAAAGTGATTGGAGATTGGTTAAGGATAAAGACCGAAACACTTGAAGAGAAAGAAACTAAAGGCAAATTTGGTTATTCAAGCGAATACTTGAGAATTTCAATTAAGAAAAACAAAATGTCATTTGGAATGACACCATATGATAAAGGAGTAGAATTTGATTATGATTTTGATAAAGATACAATTGAAATGCCGTTTAAAAACCCTTTTTTACATGCTCCGGAAACATATTATTTCATTGAAAACATCAATGATAGTATTTTAAAATTAAAGACTTTATTTGAAAATAGTGAGATTAGATACATCTTTAAAAATCAAAAAATCTTTCATCCAGTATTAATTGATAGTTTATATCAATTTAATAATGACACTATATTTCTGATTAGAATACCATTGTCAACTCCTGGTTATTATGACAAAACATTCGTTTCAAAAGCCTTTTCTAATAATAATAATTTTATTCCTAGACCAATTTATAACAACTCTGGAGGGAGTAGTTTTGGATACTATATGAGTTGGAATCTTAAATATGATGAGAAAATAGTAAAATTCAAATTTTCAAAACCAATAAAAATATCATTTTTAATAGATTATAAGGGTAGAGTTAGTAATATCCAGCTTTTGGAAAGTTTTAATGATTTTTATGATAAACAAATAATTAAATTAGTTACAAAAACTAATAAGGATTGGATTCCAAATATTATAAGTAATCCAAACAATTATGTTAAAATGATTTTTACATTTGTCATAATTGATAAAAATAATTAAAATACTTTTGCTAACACGCGCTCATAAGCAATGGCGGGGTTTATACGGTTATTTAGCTTTCAATCTCGCATCAAGTTTTGGTGTAGATTGATAGTGAAGCACTCCGAATCCCGCCACATGCTCATAGCGCAAACCGTTAGGTTTAATTTTGAAAAAAAATCCGTTGCAAGATTTATTAAATTGGCTAACTTTGATACTATCAAATGATACTATCATAAAAGAAGGATATGAAACCGCCATATGAAGTTACAAGTAATATTTTAAAATTAATTTCATCTATATCTGAAAAAATAGGGGAGGTTAAATCTGCTAAATTAGTTAAGCCCCCAACAGAACTAAGAAAGCGAAATAGGATAAAAACAATTCAATCTTCATTAGAGATTGAAGGTAATTCACTTACAGTTGAGCAGATTACTGATTTAATTGATAATAAAAGAATATTAGCACCCAAAAAAGATATTGTTGAAGTGAAAAATGCCATTAAAGTTTATTCTATGTTGGATAAATTTAATGCATATGACTTGAATTCTTTATGTAAAGCTCATGGGATTTTAATGAGTGGATTGATTGATAATGCGGGAAAATTAAGACGAACATCAGTAGGTATTGTAAAAGGGAGTGATATTGCTCATTTAGCACCGCCTGGAGATATTGTTATTTCTCTAATGAGTGATTTGTTTAAGTATTTAAAAGATGATGAAGATTTATTGCTGATAAAAAGTTGTGTTTTCCATTATGAATTCGAGTTTATTCATCCTTTTGTTGATGGAAATGGAAGAATGGGAAGGTTATGGCAAACTATGATTTTAAGGGATTATTCTCAAGTTTTTGAATATTTGCCTATTGAAACAATTATAAAAGAACGTCAACAAGATTATTATAACATACTTAGTAAATCTGATAGTCAAGGAAATTCAAACTAGTTTTATAGAGTTTATGCTCGATATTATTAATAAAGCTTTGGAAGATTTATTAAGAACACAAAATCTCACAATCACTAATATTGATAGAATTATTATATTCAAAGATATTATAGGAACGAAATTATTTACACGGCAGGATTATTTAAGACAAAATAAGGAAATATCATCAGCAACAGCAAGTAGAGACTTAAAAGAGGCTGTTGACAAATTAATACTTGAAAAAACTGGTGATAAGCGCTTGACTAAATACAGATTTAAATCATAATAATAAAAACTAAACCTAACAAAGGCTCAACAAAAATAGGGGTTTAAGAGGGGCGCGGGCGGCGGCTCCCGCTGGCGAGTTTTCTTGTAACGTGAAAGTTTTTTTCCACGAAATCCCCTACATTTGTTAGCCTCGAACGTTAGCAACAATATTGAAGAAAAATTGCATTTGATTCACAATTGATGTAATTTTACATCAAACTTAAAAATATGGCAAGACAAAGTATATCGTTTACGAAACCAAATAATGAATGGTTAAAAACGCAGTTAGACAAAGAAGAATATTCTAGTAAAAGTGAGCTTGTCAATGATTTGATTAGACAAGCCAGAAAACAGCAAGTTCAAGTTGATTGGATTAGAGCTAAACTAGATAAATCTGAAAGTAGCGGATTTACAAATGATAGTAAACAAGAAATTCTAAAACAATCAAAGTCTTTACTTAATGCTAAAATATAGATTAAGTAATGAGGCTAAAGAAGACTTGATACGAATTCATCATTACGGAATTGAAAAATTCGGATTAACTCAAGCAGATAAATACTTTGATTCATTTTTTGAATGTTTTGAGGTAATTGCCCGACAACCATTTTCATTTGAATCAGTCGATTATATAAAAAAGGGATATAGACGTTGTGTTTGTGGGGTTGATAGTATTTATTATACAATTAATATTGACACTGTTGAGATAATGGCAATTATTGGAAGACAAGATTTGAATAATATTCTATAATCGATTTCACAAAAAATACTGTTGCTAACATCGGCTCATATAAAATGCGGGTTATAGAGGGTTTGCAAGTTCAGTGCTTTCTAATTATATTTGTGTAGTGGGATTTATCCTGCAAGTAAATCCCGCACTTTACATAGCCGAGGAACGTTCAGGCAATATGCAAAAACAGATTTGCGACAGTTGTTCTAATTGATTAAATTTGTTGAAAATATTTAGAAATGAGAAATGCAATGCAATATATAGTGGATAATAGAGGTGTGAAGACTTCTGTCATTGTCCCATATGATAAATGGGAAAAAATTAATGAGGATTACCATAAACTTCAGAACAAATTAAAGGTATTTAGTGCAATTCAAGAAGGATTAGGAGAGATAAAAGCTTCAAAAAAACAAGGGTTTAAATTACAAACTCTTTCAGATTTTTTAAATGAAAGTCATAGTTAGAGTTTCAAAAAGCTTTAAAAGACAAGCTAAACCATTATTGAAGAAATTCTCATCCCTAACAAAGGAATTAATTCAACTTGAGGAAGAATTGAAAGAAAATCCTCATCTTGGAAAACCAATAGGTCATGATTCATATAAAATTAGACTTGCCGTCAAAAGTAAAGGGAAAGGTAAAAGTGGCGGACTAAGAGTTATAAGTCACCTTGATACTGAGATTGTAGGATTGATAAAGGCCAAAGAGGATTACATTATTGTGAATCTTATTTCGATTTATGACAAAAGTGAAACAGCATCAATTTCAGACAAAGAACTTCGTGATTTAATAATAGGATTACAGAAAGATTAAATGCACATTGCCTAACATCGGCTCATATTTCATAAGGGTTTCAGTGGTATTGTAAGTTCTGTTCCCGTTGGCAGGTTTTGTGCCGGGGGATAAAGACGCACTTCGCAAACCCTTACGAAACATAGCCGCGAACGTTGTGGCCAAGCCTTAAAACGATAATAAAATGAGGAGAAGTTTAAAATTATTGATTTTTGTACTTATTATTTCCTGTGGAACAAAGACTGTGAATAAGAATCAAGCCAATACAGATTCCATATCGATTAATAGAAACGTAAGTAATATCAAATCAGATACGAATAAAAGAGCTGAACAATCAGATAACCCATTAGATTGCACTTATGATCAGTTATCCCAAACAGATGAGTTTTTAAAAAATATAGATGAATTAAAAAATTATAAATGGGATTATGATAAGCGGACGGCGACAATAGTTCTTAATAATGGAGACACTTTGTTAATTACTCGGGGAGGATGTTATCACTTTGGAGTTTCAGCTGAATTTAGATTAACTCACGATAAAATTGATTATAATAATTGGAAAAATGTTTATGCGAAAGTATTATGGATTGCAAAGATTCTTGACCGTGAGTTTGATTATAAAGATATTAAAAATGAATTGGACTCAAATAAGGTGATATTTAAGAAATATGAAGTAAGAGATGCAGTTTCTTTTTCAAGTGAGTATTTACAGGAAAATAATTATGAGATTATTAGAGAACTGAATAATAATCATAAGGTGATAACTTTAAGTCATTATTATTAAAGAAGGCCAGGCCACAACATCGGCTCATATAAAATGCGGGCTTTAGAGGGTTTGCAAGTTCAGTGCTTTCTAATTATATTTGTGTAACAGGATTTATCCTGCAAGTAAATCCCGCACTTTACATAGCCGAAAACCGTTGGGCGTAATTTTCACTTCGATGACATTTTGAGTTAAAAATTTTAAGTTATGGGTACATTTATTATTATTGTGATTGTAATTATAGTGATTTTTTACTTTATTGGTAAGGGTTCTGATAACAAAGAATTGAAAACAAAAGAAGTACCCAAAAAAGTAAAAAAACATAACGACTCGATTAAAGAATCAAAAGTTCCAACAATTGCTGAGTTAGTCAAATCAGTTGAGACTTTTGAGGATTT
>CAVSGB010000237.1:0-4641 GCA_963726845.1 uncultured Bacteroidota bacterium
TAACAGACGCAAGAATTTATTTAAGTGTATTCAGTGGAACAGATACTATGAAAAGAACTGTTGTTGATTCTTTAAGCCACATGCTTGATTCAGCCAATCCAGCCTGGGAAGACTTAAAAATGATTTATACATTTGATGCCAATACCACATATGCAGGGCAACACCTGTGTGTTGAATTTGGAAATTTTCTAAGCACAGGTGCGAGCTGCTGGACATACTGGGATATGTTTAATTTAACTAGAACCGGCGGAAGCGACAACGTTAAAGGCACAAGCCTGGCTGAAATGCAGGTTTACCCGAACCCATCAAGCGATGGAAGGTTTAATTTAAAAAATGTTTCGCAGGGAACAATTGCAGTATATAATGTTTTAGGAGATTTGGTTTATAAAAATAATTTAAAAAGTTCGAACCAGTTGATCGATCTTTCCGGACAAGGCAAAGGCGTTTTCATTATAAAAGTTCAATCCGATAATGTTGAAAAATTCCAAAGAGTTGTGATAAGATAATTGTTAATAGATTTTATTAGTTAAGTTGAGATAGCCTTGGTAGATTATTTGCCAAGGTTTTTTTATAAAATTTAATAAAATAAAACACGTTATATATAAGATAACCATATCCACTGCCTAAATTTGTTTAGGAGTAAAAAAATAAATTTTAGAAAGAGATACAAATATATAAATCAAAAATTATAAAGCACCCATGATTCGGCTAATCGCAAACACGAATGAAGATTTTATGGGTGTTCCATTCGACCTTAATTTAATTATCTACGAATGAAAAACAAATTACAATGTTGAAAATAGCTTTAATGCTATTGATGCTAACATCTACAGCTATTATGACGGCGCAATATAAAGTCCCTTCAAAAATGGATTGGTGGTACGAAGCACGTTTTGGAATGTTTATTCATTTTGGTTCATATTCATATTTGGGACATGGAGAGTGGGCATATTTCACCGACACGAATCCTATATGGACAAAGTCGACTTACCAGGCCCAGGTTTCTGCAAAATTCAATCCGACCAATTTTAATGCTGGCACCATAGCCAGACTGGCTAAAAACTCAGGAATGAAATATCTGGTAATTACGGCCAAACATCACGAGGGCTTCTGCATTTGGAAAACAGCGGTTTAAAGTTTTAAAGATGTTACCGGGACAACAATTTTCGATTTGCCCGATTTTACAAATTTTAAAGCAAGGGATATTTTAATGGAATTAAAGGATTCGTGCGATGCAATAGGTATCAAATTTTGTTTGTATTATTCTATTATGGATTGGAACCATTCATCGCAGGAAGTTAACCGTACTACTTACTATTCAACAATGGCCAGCATGACTGCAAGGACAAATTATTTAACCGATATGAAAGCTCAATTGAGTGAGCTGGTAACAAAATATCACCCGGCAATATTGTGGTTTGATGGCGACTGGGATGGCAACGTCACTCCACAAACCTTAAACGATTGGAGGAATGAAAGAGATGGGCAAGATTTATATAAATATATGATAGGGCTGGATTCAAATATCATAGTTAATGAACGTGTTAAAAGAGATTTTGGATTAGGGGATTATGCTGTGGCTGAAAATGGAGTACCGCTTACTCCGATGAACAGACAGTGGGAAACATGCAACACAATGAACAATTCCTGGGGTTATAATGCCACAGATTTAAGTTTTAAGACGACCGACAGCTTAATTCATGAAATGGTGAGGGTTGTATCAAGAGATGGTAATTATCTGCTGAATATTGGCCCAAAAGGGGATGGCACTGTACCAGACCAGTCTGCATCTATTCTAAATAGTTTTGGGAATTGGATGGATAAATATAGTCAAAGCATATATGGAACAACGCGAAGCCCATTTAGTTCAGAACCAAAATGGGGGGTCTATACTAAAAAGGATGGTAAACTTTATGCCCATATTTTTTGGTGGCCAACCAACGGTTTATTGGAAGTTCCTTCCCTAGCGAATACTATCAATAGTGTATATTTATTGAACGACACATCCACTTCATTAACATATTCCGATAGCTCAGGCTACATCAGGGTTTCAATTCCTGTAAATGCACCCGATCCAATCAACTCAGTGTTAGTAATCGATATGTCAGGTGTTCCCAGTGCTTATTCCGGCCAGATCAATAAAGTGGCGGTACTTAAAAATGAAACTGGTATTTTTTTGTTTCCAAACCCTACAAGAGATGGAATATTAAACATTAAACAAACTGAGAATACAGCCCTGGATATTGCTATTTATAACCTCAGTGGACAATTGTTAATAAGCCGAAAAATGAACAGGGAAGATATTACGTTAGACACATCGGCTTTGTCACCCGGTGTTTATTCTGTAAAAGCCTCTAACGGGGAAAAAGTGATGATACAAAAGTTTATCAGGGATTAAAATTAATTTCTTTGAACAATGCAATTCAAAACATTAACTTATATTTTAATATAATAAAATTTAAATTGTCATGAAACATCCATGCACTATCGTTCACAACAAGGGTATGAACCCGAAGGGCTTTGCGAAGCAAATATGATATGGGTGTTTACCTTCGGTGAGCCCTGCGGGGTTCATTCGAATCAACTATAATATTATTAAATGTTTAACTAAAAAATATTTTCATGAAAATAGCGAATAGTATATTTAAAAGAACCTTTCTGTATATATGTATTAACATTTTCAGTATTTCAATTTTTGCAGCAAATCCTGCCCCGGTTTCAGATGTGTATAATGGTGGAAGAGGTATAAGTTTTAACGATAACTGGAGATTTTATCATGGCAATGCAAGTGGAGCAAATGCAGTCAGTTTTAATGACTCAAGTTCGGGTTGGAGAAAACTTTCTTTGCCCCACGACTGGAGCATAGAACAATCATTTGACCAGAACTCGCCTGGTGGCGGGGGAGGAGGTTTCTTAGACGGTGGAATTGGCTGGTACAGGAAGACCTTTTATTTACCAAAATCCGATTCGGGGAAAAGAGTTACAATTCAGTTTGAAGGGATATATATGAACAGCACGGTTTGGATCAATGGCCACGAGCTTGGAACAAGGCCTTATGGTTATAGTACATTCGAATATGACTTAACTCCTTACGCAAACACAGGTTCTACACCAAATTTAATTGCCGTGGAAGTTAACAATAACCAACCGAACAGCCGTTGGTATTCAGGAAGTGGCATATACAGGAATGTATGGATAACAATAACCGGACAGGTAAATATTGCCTATTGCGGGGCTTATTATGCAACTCCATCATTAAGCAAATCGTCAGCCATTGTATCTGCTGAAACAAGGGTTCAGAACCATTCTGCCCAGCCCCAGAAAGTTTCAGTGGTAACTACTATTTACGACAATTCGGGGAATGGAATAAGCACAAATACAACTGTGCCAGTGATTATTGACGCTAACAGCGAAAGTACGTTAACTTATAAACTCAATCTTGCAAACCCTGTACTTTGGTCAATTTCAAAGCCATATTTATATAATGTAAGAACAGAAGTTTTTGTCAATAAGAATATTGTTGATAGTTTTGTCTCGACCCTCGGTATACGTAAAGTTGTTCTTGATCCGAAAACCGGTTTCTGGTTAAATGATTCAAATATTAAGCTGCACGGCGTTTGCATGCACCATGATTTAGGGAGCTTAGGTTCTGCTCAGAATTACCGTGCCCTGGAAAGGCAGGTTGAAATTTTAAAATCGTTTGGTTGCAATGCTATCCGCACTTCTCACAATCTCCGGCTCCTGAATTGACTGATATTTGCGACAAACATGGATTGGTTATAATGGATGAAGCCTTTGATTGCTGGGAAACAGGTAAAAACACGAATGATTATCATTTATATTTCGATGCCTGGGCACAACAAGATGTACAGGATTGGATCCGGCGCGACCGGAATCATCCAAGCGTGGCAATGTGGAGTATAGGAAATGAAATACCTGAGCAGAATAGTTCATTCGGAATTACGATTGCTAAGAAGTTAATTAACTGGGTGCATACGGATGATGCAACACGGCCAATTACACAAGCTTTGAATAATGAAAGCTTGTTAGGGCCTATATTAGACATAGTTGGTTACAATTATGCTTCAGGGGGAACATATGATAATGACCATAAAAATAATCCAAAATGGGTAATCATGGGCAGTGAAACATCATCGGCTGTGAGATCCCGTGGTATTTATCACTTTCCTGCAAATCAAAACATCCTTGAATCAACAGACATGCAGTGCTCATCTTATGATAATTCTGTTGTGCCCTGGGGCAATAGTGCAGAAGATTCATGGGATTTCGATAAAACGCGACCGTTTGTTGTTGGCCAGTTTATCTGGACAGGTTTTGATTATATTGGCGAACCAACGCCTTATCCATGGCCTGCCAAGAGTTCATATTTTGGAATTGTTGACATGTGCGGGTTTCCAAAAGATGTTTATTATTTCTACCAAAGCCAATGGACGTCTAAACCCATGGTGCATCTTTTGCCTCACTGGAACTGGGCAGTTGGCGATACTATTCCTGTCTGGGCTTATTCAAACTGCGACAGTGTTACCTTGTTCTTAAATGGGGTTAATTTAGGTACTAAAAAACTTCAAACTATTAAACCATATCATGTTGAATGGCAAGTGCCCTTTGCTGTTGGTAAAA
>CAVSGB010000238.1:0-5498 GCA_963726845.1 uncultured Bacteroidota bacterium
TAAGTTATAATAATTTCGTTCAAAGGTTTAATTGTTAAACAGATATTAATATGAAAAAGATAAATTGCATATTGTTTTTTTTACTTTTTTATATGTGTTTATTTTCGCAAGAAAATAAAAAGGTAAATGATACAAAGGTTGGCTTCTTTATTGGCCTATGTGCTGATTATTTGCATTTTACAAAAAACAATATTGGTAGAGACTCAATTACTAATATTAGTGCAAATATAAATCCTGTATTTAATGTGGGTATATATTCAGAATTTAAAATAAAGAAAAATATTTCTTTTTATCCACAGTTAATGATAGGTTTTTATGGCAATGATTTGTCTTTTCAATCTTCAAAAAAAATTTATGATACAGTTTCACTTGTTTTAGTGCAATTACCCTTGTTAATAAAATATAATGTACCCAATAAAAACATTAACATTATAGGAGGTTTTGATTTTAATTATAATTTAGCTTCTCCCCCGAAACAAAAATTAATATTAAATAAATCAAATGTGTTTTTAGAAATTGGAATTCAAAAAATAATTAATTTTAAACATTATAATTTAATTCCAGAAATTAGATATTCTTACAGTATTTTAAATACTTTAAATGGACATAATTCTGAAATTAATAAGTATTTGCAGTCTTCAAGTATTAGTATAATTTCAGTTATTTTTAATTTTGAAAGAATATATGATAAATAATCTGCATCAAAAATCAGCTCACAGACAATGTGGTTTTCATCGAGTTTACATGTTCAATTTCTGTCCAGGTATCAAAACCTTCCTAATAATTCTAATTTCACCTCCGGTGATTAGGAATTTGTCTCAAAAAAGATTAAAATAAAAAGTTGCATAAAACTCGGCCAGCAACCAACACCGGCTCACATACAATGCGGGTTTCAGAAGATATTCAAGCATCTTTCTCCGCTCTTATTTTTATACTAGCGGACAAAGACGCTCACGCAATCCCGCACGGTTGGTAGCCGCAAGCGTTAATAGCACATTTTAAGCCACTTCTAAAATAGAGAGTATTTTTTGATATTATTAATATCCCAAATTGGGAAATGCTGATTTCTTATTGTACATTTGTGCAATGAGAGTAATTGCATTTAGAACATTAAGAGAATTTTATGAAAAATCAGAGTATTCAGATTCTGAGATTTCCATACGTTCATGGTATCATGATGCAAAGACTGCTGATTGGAGAAATTCGAATGAGCTTAAACAACAATATGTAAATGCAAGTATTGTAGGAGAAGGAAGAGTTGTATTTAATATTAAAGGCAATGCATATAGATTAGTAGTTGCAATTGATTATGAGTTCCAAGTAATTTTTATTCGATTTATTGGTACTCACAAACAATATGATAAAATTGATGCTAAAACTATTTGATAATGAATATTAAACCGATAAAAACAGAACAGGATTACAATAATTCAATCAAAAGGATTGAGAAATTGTGGGGTGCGAAAAGAGATACATTTGAAGGTGATGAGCTTGACTTACTTGTTACAATTGTTGAGTCATACGAGATGAAACATTACCCAATTCCAACTCCAAACCCAATTGAGGCAATTAAATTTAGGATGGAGCAAATGGGCATAACAAAAGCTGAAATGGTAAAATATCTTGGTAGCCAAAGTCGGGTAAGTGAAATTCTAAATAGACAAAGGAAGTTGACACTCAAAATGGTTAAATCTTTGTACAAAGGTCTTAAAATACCTGCTGAGATTTTATTAGCATGATTGATAAAATAAAACGTGCTATAACATCGGCTCACCAAACCATGCTGGGTTCAGAGGTTTCGCAAGCGCATTGCACGCGGGCATCGGTTTTGCTTGTGGACAGGGACGCGCACCGCACACCCGCATGGTTGGTAGCCGCAAGCGTTAGCCCACATTGCAAGAAAAGTCTATCTACGAACTGATATTTTAACTTAATAAATGAAAAAACAACAATGAAAAATAGAATCGATTTGCTTTTAAAAATGACACGTTGGAAACTATTCTTTATTCAATTGACAATGATTATAATATTTATAATTGTACCATTCTTGATTCAAGAATTCATTAATAATTCACTTTTCGTTCAGATATTTGTTCAAGTATTCGCACTTATATTTTTAGGACTTTATATGATTTGGTATTGGAATTTGGGGATTATGCTTTCTGAAAAACTGACAAATATTTGGAATTCTAATGTTAAACTCTTTAAAATATTTTTCACGTTATCATATCTTTCGATTATATATCAAAATATTTCTCCTTTGATTTTTAAGGATGAGCCTATCATATTATTTGTTATTTCTGGACTTTTAGGAATAATTTCTACTTTTTATTGGTTGTGGTATATTGATAAATCTATTAGGTGTATTGAGTCAGGTAAAAATGAAACAGTATTATTGATTTTAAACTATGACATAATGTTATTGTTTTTATATCCAATTGGAGTTTGGATTTTACAACCTAAAATTAATAGGATTTTTAAAGAAAAATAAAGCACGAACCGCCAACATCGGCTCACATACAATGCGGGTTTCAGAAGGTTTGCAAGCGCAGTGGCACACATGCGGCGGCATTGCCAGCGGACAGGGACGCGCTCCGCACTCCCGCACTGTAAGTAGCCGCAAACGTTGGCAACATTAAAAAAAACAAAAAAACAGCATGAGATTAATCTATAATAGTAAGGATAATAATCATAGGACTATTTTTATTGAGCAATTTAAACATGCTGACAAAATTGATATTGCAGTTGCTTTTTTGAAATATTCTGGTGTTGTATTGCTAGAGAAGGAATTAAATATAGCGGTAAAGAATAATGTTGCTATCAATATATTTTGTGGCTTAGATTATTATCAAACCGAACCTAAAGCATTGAAATATTTATTTGAGCTTTTTATGCAAAATCGAGGAAGCCAAAAATTATATATCTCGAATTTTAAGTTTACATTTCATCCTAAGGTATATAAGTTTGAGCATAATGATATAGAAACAATAATAATTGGTTCCGCTAATTTTACTAAAGGTGGTTTTATTGATAACTTTGAAACATCCATTTGTCTTAAGGTAAAGAAAGAACAAGATTTTTCAATCGAATTACATGATTTGTTTAATGAGATTAAAGATTCTTCAAGTTTAGCATCGGAATTAAATATAGAAAGATATACAACAGATTTTGATAAAATTTCTAAAGAGAAGGAGTTTAGTAAGCATCGGCAAAAAAGAATTGTTGAGCAGGCTTTAAATTTGGATATAGTTGAATTCATGAATTTATATCGTGATTATTTGGATAATGAAGAAGAGATGCAATCTCTTAAGCAAAAACCCAAAAATTACAAAATAGCGTTAAAGATTTTAAATGAGATAGTAAATTCAGAGAGTTTAACAAAAGCTGGATTTAAAGAACTCTATGAACAATTAGTTGGTAGTAAAGATTATGATAGATTGTGGTATTCAGGTAGTATTCATAGACAAAAGGAAACAGTAATTATTTCTTATAAGAAAACAATTAATGTTATTCGTTTTATATCAGAGAATTTAAAACTTAGTAACTCTGAAATGTTTGAGGAGGTTTTAAATTTAGCAAATGATATCAAAGGTCTTGGTGTAAATGTTATAACGGAAATATTGAATACTTATAGACCTGATAAGTATCCTATATTAAATAATAATCAAATTAAAAGTTTACAATATTTAAAATGTGACTTACCAACAAAACAATCTTTTAATGGTAAGATTTATGAAAAATATAGTATCTTGTTGAATGAGTTAATGAAATTGACTGGTGTGAAAAATTATAGTGAACTTGACCATTTCTTGAATTATGTGTACTGGAAATGTGTTAAATCAATAGAAGATAATTAATTTACAGTATTTAAATAATTATAATATGACTTATGTAATATTAGTAATTATAGCATTATGGGTTTATGTTGATGCTATTTTAAGAAAAAGTGAATATCCGATATTGTGGACAATTGCATGTCTATCTCTATGTTTGATAATGCTTCCTATTTATTTGGCAAATAGACCATTAAAATTTGATGAAAGTAGGATTGGTGGTAAGACTTGGAATAGCTTAAAGTATTTTGCTGCCTTTTGTTCATTGATTTGGCTGTCAAATGTAATAGATACATTGTTTTTTACAAGTAATCCAAATATTGATAAATTCCTTGTCATAGGTGTTGAGTTTGTTGTATTGTTGATTTTTCTTGTTATCTCTTTAATACTTGGATTCTTTTTTAAGAATAATAGTATAGTTGAAGAATCAGATGAGGAATCCGAAGATAAAGAGGTTTTTGAACGGAATAAACTAAAAATAATAATTGGTTCATTTATTACTGTTATCGCAAGTGGATACTTTTGTGCTTTTATTTATGGATTAAGAACATATATGAATTTCTAAATAAAATGTCGAGTAGGTAAAGGGGAGTTTCACCCCTAAACCTCTCACGGAACCGTGCTTGATAGTCTCCCATCACACGGCTCTTCGAACTCACGTCCCGCATTTTAGCGGGAACAGGCTGAAACAAACTCATCCCCCGATTAATCGAAGTTGGTAAAATTGCCTTGAGTCCGTTAACCCCTTCGCTCATCCCTGCTTTCACAGGGCTTAATCTGGCACAAATCGCTACTACGGGTTAATCCGCCCCTACTCCGCTGTATCGATACTCTTTGCCTTGCCTTACAGGTTTTCGGCATTCTCTCTTTACACCAACGGGTAGGTTCTCCTGTTCCTTAGATGAGCCTAGGTAAAGCTCCTGCCGTCTTTATGCCGGATTCCGGGACAACCAATAAACTGGTAATCTTTGTCCTTATCCCATGTGACCGTCACACACATGGTTTTCAGAATCGTAAAAGTTAGTTTCGACATGTCATCGAACGGTTTACTTTCGTTCAGCTTCTTTACCCATTCCTGACAGATTTCCCACCGAAATGGGTTTTCTGCCTTTTAACCCATGCCGTTCAGTACCTACCCCTTGAAAGGGAAGCACCGCAGGGCGGATTGGAAACACCTCCAGCAAGGCGTATCCGAGAGACCACCCATCTATAAAGGGAATGTATAGAATTTGTTTGTGAGACCTCCGGATTTCTTTTCCGGCTCGTTTCTTAATCCAAAACACTATAAATAGATGCCTCTCATCTCATCTAAAGTTAAGATGAATCAATTTCAAAGAACTTTCTTCCTGATTATCAGGAAGATTTCTATATTTGAAAGTGCCCTGATTCATCGCAGGACACACTAACGTTGCCTAACAAAGGCTCAAACCCAATTGGGGGTTAAGTTTGAAGGGAAGTTCAGAGTTATTAAGTGCATTAGTTTTAACTTGATAATTTTGCAGTACCTAATCCCCAACTGGGTTTAGCCTCGATCGTTTGGGCGACATTTCCTTATAAACCAGAAACCGAATACCAATTTCTGGATCAAAAAAGGAAGAAAACAACCCAGATGAAAAAACTAATCACTAAGTTTGATATTACAATTAATGATTTAAGTTTTCATCT
>CAVSGB010000239.1:0-15016 GCA_963726845.1 uncultured Bacteroidota bacterium
CTAATGTAACCCCTTCGAAAATTTTTTCCGTTTGCTGTATATAGCTTGTTTCGAATTTATAATAATAATCCTGGTCAGCAGAAGGAGTAAAATCTATATGCAAGTTCATACCATTTTTTGTGCTGACGGTATAAGTTCCATCTGGCTCCTGCAAAAGATACTGAACCTGCCCGGGGTCTCCATATATTGAATCAATTGTTGGAGCAGCATTCAATTTTTCCCAATCCGATTCGTAATTGATACCATCCTGAAGGCTTATTTTTAGTTTATAACTCCTGCCTATTTGCCCACGCATTCCGGTTGCTAATGTCTGATAAACTCCTGAATGTTTTGGATATTCAATTACATTTTCAACATTCCCAATATCATCATTAATTGTAATTATGGCTCCTGTTATTTTTGGAGGATTCAAATTTGAATTATATGGAACAGATTTACTTATCAGCGCAGCGTAAGGTGGAGGTTCATTTGTTATTGTGCTCTGCAACCAAAAACGATTTACTTGCCTGAACTGGCGGATTATCATATGGTTTTTTACAAGACAGTATTAATAATGAAAATATTATTATATAAATAAATATCCTCATAATGACATGATATTTATATCCTTGTTTTAAACCCAGGTTCATGGATATTTCATTCAATCAATTAAATAGAGTTTTAATTAAACTTAAAATGATAAAGTAACCTGACCATAAACTTATGTTTGATGTCAACATCAAATATATCAATCCTTGTAGAAAAATTAATATTCTTTTTTTCATGTTTATTAAGCTTATATTCAAATATAGCATATTTAAAAATATGGTAAAAACAATATTTTTAAATTGATAGTCATGTATAGCCCATTTATGGTTTGTTACAATACATCCTTTGACTATACCTGTTGGATTGCATGGAATTACAATGATTCATTGAAATGTTTCAATAATATTCAACACAAATCAATTAATTTTAATCCGGCTATTTTATTGGGAAACGAGTTGGGTTTATCTGGAAGGATTGAATATGAAAACAGCAAATGGGGGAAAATTATATTTAATAGTGTGGCTTGGGTAAATGATAATTTTTATGGAGGGCTTATTTTTGATGTCGGATTAGGATATGGATATCCTATAATAAACTCAAAAAATTTTGCTATTTTTATTAACGGCCTGTCAACTTAAATATCAAACGGGTTAGATGTCACTGAACGCGCTGGCCCAACTGCCATGATTGAAATTGAATTTAGAAAGTCATGGAATAATTTTTCAATTTGTTTTACTCCATATTACAGGCGATCATATTTATACGATAAAATATATTATCCTGATAATACAAATGTTTTGGGTCAGCTTTATAAGTATAATTCTTTTGGATTGAGGATTGGTTTAATTTATAGTTTTTCTCTTTTAAAATAACTAAATGCTTCCATTGAAATATATTGATACATTTCCGATATGACTTTTCGTGTAAATTTATACAATAAAATATTAGAGATTTACTAATATTGGGTTATTCGAATCATATATAAATGAAAAATGAGATGGAAGTAAAAAAAATTAAAGGGACAAGGAACAAAGAAGCTACCAAACGGAAAATTTTGGATGCCACTGCAAGCATTGTTTTACGAGAAGGTTTTAACGCAGTGGGCATCAACGCAGTGGCAAAAGAAGCTGGCGTAGACAAAGTTATGATATATCGTTATTTCAATGACATTACTGGTTTATTAAAGGCATTTGCAACTGAAAAGGACTACTGGCTGATCGTTTTTAATGATGCTCCAAAAGACCTTAACAAAGCAAGTGTAGAAGATTTGAAAAATATCTCTGTCGGTTTATTTACAGGTTTGTTAAGAAACCTGCTGCAAAATAAGGAAATGCAGGAGCTCATACTTTGGGAACTGATAGATAAAAATGAAATATCCGATAAAACTACCGCATTAAGAGAAGAGCAAGGTATTGCAATAATGAAACAATTTGAAAATATATTTAAATCTAAAGGGGTTGATTTAGCAGCTTTCTCGGCTGTTATGGTCGCCGGAATTTACTTCCTTGTGTTACGATCTAAAACTGTTGATATTTTCAACAGCGTGCCGATAAATACGTCAGAAGGATGGAACCGTATTGAGAAAATTGTTGAATTTACCTGTGGCCTTATGTTTGACGAACTTATTAAAAAAAGTGATAATATCAAATCATGACCTTATCACTTGCATGTTTTTCAAAGTCTGTATTATTATTTGAACTCTTAATTTCAATAACTGTATTTGTTTATCAAAAACATTTATTTTTTGTTTGACCCGAAAAGTTAAAAAACAAAAAATGCCACTAAAAGACTTTTTGGAGTACACTCAATTTTAAAATAGCAAATTAAACCTTTGCTGTGGCAATCCTTTATTGAAAAATAGAATTCCCATCCTGAATAAATCAATGCTGACTGTAACTTTAGGATGGTTGCAAATTTCATCCCATGCCTTTTCCATTCCTTCCGACCAGTGGATATCGTCAATTACAATAATGCTGTTATTGTCAGCTATTGTTGCGATCATTTCGAAATATTTTATTGTGGCCAGATAACGGTGGTTGCCATCAATAAAGGCCAAAAATGGCAACTTAATTTTTAAAAGCAAATCCGGTAAATGCAAATCGAAAGGGCCATTTATTTGCCAGATATTTATTAATCCCAGTTTATTAAAATTTTCTTCTGCAATTAAAGCCAAATAAGGATTGCCTTCAATTGTACTGATCGGAATATTTGGTGAAGCATGAGCCATAGCTGCTGTCGAAATCCCTAAAGATGTTCCAAGTTCAATAATTTCTGCAGGCTTAAATTCTTTTATTATTGCGTATAGTAAACAACAATACTTTAAAGGAGTTCCGGTATTTCTGGCTACCGAAGCTATGCTTCTGTTGAGTTCTTTATTAAATGAGCCGGCACCTAAATCTGCAATCTTAATTTTTCTTTTATCTGATTTCAGTTTATTTAAAAGCTCTTTCAAATCATGGAGTTGAACTTCATAAAATTTTGATTCTTTTAAAATTATTGTAGCAAAACGAAACATAAATGGTGAATGGATTCCATGTCCTGACAAAGATTTCGCGGACTTTAAAAAATTAAAAAATGATTTTATCCTAAAAATTAAGTTCATATTCTAAATTATGATTTTTCTAAAAATAATAACTATTATTCGAAATATACTCCTTTATTTAAACTAAAGATTAATCACGATTATCTTTCAAATATCCCGTGAATCCTTATTTCTCACTTATTCAATCTGTAAATTCTTTATAATTGTTAATTTTGCAAAACACTTTGATATAATGAAGTGTTAAGATATTTTACAAAATAATTAATAATGAACAAACCGGATATACGCGCTGAACTTGAAAAACGAATCCTTGTCCTTGACGGGGCAATGGGCACTATGATACAACGATACAGGCTTACAGAGAAAAAATACAGGGGCGAACGGTTTAAAGATTTTCATATTGACCTGAAAGGGAATAATGATTTGTTGTCTCTTACTCAACCCAATATTATAGGGGCAATTCACAATGAATATCTTGAAGCCGGAGCTGACATTATTGAAACCAATACGTTCAATGCGAACAGGGTTTCGCTGGCCGACTATCGCATGGAGGAACTCGCGTTCGAATTGAACCTTGAATCAGCGAAGATTGCCCATAAATGTGCTGAAGCCTACACTTTAAAAACTCCTGAAAAACCAAGATATGTTGCAGGATCTTTAGGCCCTACAAATAAGACAGCATCTATGTCACCTGATGTTAACGATCCCGGGTTCCGGTCAATCTTATTTGATGATCTTGTTATTGCATACAGCGAACAGGTTCGGGGTTTGATCGAAGGTGGTGTTGATTTGTTATTGGTCGAAACCATTTTCGATACATTAAATGCCAAAGCAGCATTGTTTGCAATTAACAGCATATTGAAGGAACTAAATATCAGGATGCCGGTCATGGTTTCCGGAACTATTACAGATGCAAGTGGCCGTACATTGTCCGGCCAGACTGTTGAGGCTTTTTTAAACTCAGTTTCTCATTTCGATTTGTTAAGTATTGGCCTGAATTGTGCTTTGGGAGCGAAAGAAATGAGACCGTATATTGAAGAAATTTCAAAGAAGTCTGGTTTTTATGTTAGTGCCCATCCGAATGCAGGCCTTCCCAACCAGTTTGGACAATATGATGAATCCCCAAAACACATGGCTGCACAAATTGTCGACTTTGCAAAAAACAATTTTGTAAACATTGTGGGAGGCTGTTGTGGTACAACCCCGGAACATATAAGGCAATTTGTTATTGGTGTGAAAAATATACAGCCAAGAAAACGAATGCAGGTTGAACATATCACAAAACTGAGTGGTTTAGAGCCATTATCAATAACCCGTGAAACAAATTTTATCAATATTGGCGAACGGACAAATGTTGCAGGTTCTAAAAAATTTGCCCGTCATATAAAAGAAGAACAATACGATGAGGCTTTGGTTATTGCCAGACAACAGGTTGAAAATGGTGCCCAGGTAATCGACATAAATATGGACGATGCCATGCTCAATGCAAAGAAAGCTATGGTAAAGTTCCTTCACCTTGTAGTTTCAGAACCCGACATTGCCCGCGTTCCAATCATGATCGATTCTTCGAAATGGGAAGTTATTGAAGAAGGTTTGAAATGTCTTCAGGGCAAAGCAATCGTGAATTCTATCAGCTTAAAAGAAGGCAAAGAAAAATTCGTTCAACAGGCAGAAAAAATCAAAGATTATGGAGCTGCTCTTGTAGTTATGGCATTTGATGAAAAAGGCCAGGCCGATTCTTTTGCCCGCCGTATCGAGGTTTGCGAACGTGCTTATAAAATACTTACTGAAGAAGTTTTATTTCCTCCAGAAAATATTATTTTCGACCCGAATGTGTTAGCCATAGCTACAGGCATTGAAGAGCATAACAATTATGCAATAGATTTTATTGAAACAGTAAAATGGATTAAGGCAAATCTGCCTTATGCCAAAGTCAGTGGCGGAATAAGTAATTTGTCATTCGCATTCCGTGGAAACGATCCGGTTCGCGAAGCGATCCACTCGGTATTTTTGTTTTATGCTATTAAGGCCGGTCTGGACATGGGTATAGTTAATTCAGGGATGCTTCAGGTTTATGATGAAATTCCAAAAGACTTGCTCGAACGCGTAGAAGATGTTGTGCTGAACCGAAGGCCCGATTCGACAGAAAGGCTTGTTGAATTTGCCGAAAACATTAAAACTGGGGTAACAAAGGTTGAAAATATTGAAGAATGGCGTGGACGACCTCTGGAAGAAAGGCTAAAACATGCCCTCATTAAAGGTATAGTTGATTATATTGATGCAGATATTAATGAAGCCGTTCTTAAATATCCACGGCCGCTTGAAATTATCGAAGGCCCGCTAATGGATGGAATGGGTGTAGTAGGAGATTTATTCGGCGATGGTAAAATGTTCCTCCCACAGGTAGTTAAAAGCGCCAGGGTTATGAAGAAGGCTGTCGCTATTCTTTTGCCTTATATTGAAAAGGAAAAAGCAGAAACCGGAAAGAGCTATACTGCTGGAAAGATATTAATGGCAACAGTTAAAGGTGATGTACACGATATTGGAAAAAATATTGTAGGGGTTGTGCTGGCCTGTAACAATTACGAAATAATCGATTTGGGCGTAATGGTGCCTTGCGAAAAAATTCTCGAAACTGCGATAAAAGAAAAAGTTGATATTATTGGATTAAGTGGTTTGATTACTCCTTCACTTGAAGAAATGGCCCATATTGCATCGGAAATGGAGCACCAGGGTTTTAAAATTCCCTTACTGATTGGAGGTGCGACTACTTCAAAGATTCATACCGCTGTTAAAATAGAACCATCTTACAGCATGCCTGTTATTCATGTAAAAGATGCATCAAAAAGTGTTCAGGTTGTCAGTAATCTGCTGTCCGAAACATTAAGTGCAGATTTTGCTGCCCAGTTAAAAAAGGAATATGCCGACTTGCGCGAATCGTATGCCGGCGCAAAATCGAAACAGGTTTATATTTCATTAAATGAAGCACGACACCATAAATTGAAAATTGACTGGAAAAACAATCCGGGGCCAAAACCTAATTTCACTGGAATTAAAGTATTTAAGAATTATCCTGTTGAAGAAATCAGAAAATATATCAACTGGATGTTTTTCTTTATCGTCTGGCAATTGAAAGGCAAGTACCCTGATATTCTTAACGATCCGCAAAAAGGTGAGGAAGCAAGAAAGCTTTTAGCCGATGCTAACCGGTTGCTGGATAATGTTCAGAAAAATAAATTAATTGAAGCGAATGGGGTTTTTGGTATCCTGCCAGCGAATTCTATTGGCGACGATATTGAAATTTATAAGGACGAAAGCAGAAAAGAAGTTATCAATGTTTTTCGGAATTTAAGAAACCAGACTGCTAAAGAAAATTGTGAGCCAAATTTGTGCCTGGCCGATTTTATTGCCCCAAAGGATAGCGGGGTTCCTGATTACCTTGGTGTATTTGCAGTAACTGCAGGAATTGGGGTTGATAAATTAAAAAAGGAATACAAAACAAATCTTGATGATTATAACATCATTATGATAGAAGCTTTGGCCGACAGGCTTGCTGAAGCTTTTACAGAACTTTTGCACGAAAGGGTCCGAAAAGAATACTGGGGTTATGCTGCCAGCGAAAATCTGCCTATCGATGACTTATTGTATGAAAAATATAAAGGTATCAGGCCGGCACATGGATACCCTGCATGTCCGGACCATACTGAAAAGTTAACCTTATTCAATCTTTTAGACGTAACTGCCAATACAGGTATTTCGCTAACTGAAAGTTATTCGATGATACCCGGTGCATCGGTTAGCGGGTTAATGTTTGCCCATCCGCAGGCACAATATTTCTATGTAGATAAAATTTCGCACGACCAGGCCCAGGATTATGCACGCAGGAAGAACATGCCTCTTGAATTACTTGAGAAATGGCTTGCTTCAAACCTTAATTATTTATAATTTTAATCATGAGTGCACCCAAAAAAGTCTTTTATAGCCACCAAAGCACAAAAACACTAAATTTAACTTCGTTGAGGGCTTCGACGTTCACCAAAATTAGAACACTAATTATCAGACTTTTGTGAATTTTGGTGCCTTTGTGTTTTAGTGGCATTCTTTGTTTTTTAAATTTTCGGAGCAAACACAATCACTAATTTATCTTTTTACCAGATATTTTTTTATAGCATCAAATAATTTCTGGGGATCAATTGGCTTGACGAGATAACTGTCGCATCCCAATTCTTTACTTTTCTTCATATATGATTCAAACGCATATGCAGTCTGAATAATAATAGGAATACTCCTGTTGATGCTTTTTATGGTGTTAGCAGCCTGAAGGCCATTTGTATCAGGTAATTGAATGTCCATTAGGACCAAATCTATTTTTGGATTTTTACCTACTACTTCTATGGCTTTCGCGGCAGTCAGCGCATGGATCACTTCAGCCTGAGTATCTGCTAAAAGTTCTTTAATCAATTGAGAGCAAACATAATCGTCTTCAACTATTAAAATGGTCTTGCCCTTTAAATATAATCCAGAAGTGTATTTCATGACAGGTTAAATTAATTGCTTTTTAGTTTCTAAGTTATAATCTAAATTATAAAATTAATATTCAATTTCTATTAAAAATAGTACATTTTTCGAAGTTAATACTAATACCATTAAAATTAGTTTCTTCAATAAAAGTTTTTGCTCTTAAACATTTATTATGAATTAATACTTAGATTTTGGTTTGTAACTAATTCATATTACATTTTGGTTATGGGTTAAAAAGGTTTACTGTTTCAGCAAAACCTTTGAGGTATTTAAAACCTCAAAGGTTTATCAGCCCATTCGCCCAATCACTTAAATTTAATTGAAATTTATTTAAAGTAAAAGTTTACCGAACTACTGGCAAATCAAATATGTTAGAAAAGACACAAACTATCTAACTTTATTATTTTACTTACGTATATATAAATTTTAAAAGATTTTTTATTTATGCCGATGCTTACCAATAAAAATATACTGGTAGTCGAAGATGATGAAATGAGTGCTAGGTATCTCATAGAATTACTGGACGATGCAGGTGCAAATGTTATTCATGTCGATAATGCAACAGATGCAATATTTGCTGCACATAACAACAAAAATATTGATTTAATCCTTATGGATATACAGCTTCCTGACATGAATGGCTGGCAGGCTACACGTATTTTGAAAAAAGTTAAAAAGGATATTCCCGTAATAGTGCAGTCAGCTTTTGCTTTAGAGTCGCATATTTTAAAAAGCTATGAAGCGGGTTGTGATTTTTTCATTTCAAAACCAATTGACAGCGATATACTTTTTGAAATGATAGAAAAGGCAATTATCTCCGAAACGAAAAATAAAATTTAACTTCCTGAATGTTTTTGAAAAAAATCGAACACATCATTATATTCAGTATTCCAGAATTTGTAATTATGACCTGCATCGTTTTTTAAAAAAAGCCTGTGCCCAAGTTCCGGCCTTATTTTGTGAATTGAATCGAAGAAAATTGACGATTGCAGGTACGGAACAATTAAGTCTGATTTTCCATGTGCCAGAAAAAGTGGAATATTTAATTTGTTCGCGTTCATCAATGGATTGTCTTTACCTTTCCACCTTTCAGGAAATTTGTTAAAATCGCCATAAAAGCCACGTATCAGGTTATCTGAGGTATCTGACAATTGATTATAGTCACCGGAAAGAGCTGCACCTGCAATGAAAATATTGCCTGCATATATCGATAACAAAGCAACTCCGCGTCCTCCTGTAGAAATTCCAAATAAATAATTATTATGACCTGGTATTAATAGATTAAATTCTTTTTGGCAATACGGTATAAGGCTATCTGTAATCCATATCAGTGTGGGATAAGGGCGCCAATCATTTCTTGTTTCATGAAATAGTTGAGAAGCATAAATGCTTTTCCCCATTTCGGGCATTATTAAAACATAACCATTTTTTAAAGCCAGTTCACAGAAATTTGATTTTTCACAAATATCCGAACGGCTGAAACTCCACCCCGGAAGCACCAATATCGAACCTGAAATTTTTTCGGCAGGGAACAGAATATCGGTTTTTACACCCGAAACCAGAAAGGTTTTTTTTACAATGCCCTGTGAATTTTGTTGCGCCCACAGCTTCGAAGGAATAATTAAAAAAAATAAATTGCAAAATAAAATAACAGCTTTTTTAATTCTAACCATTTCGATTTTGTTTATTTGAAAGACGAAATATTTACAAACTTATGCATCTTTGCAATAAAAAAATTAAAAAGAAGTTAGTCAATTTTGATTAGAATTTGTTTATTGAAAATATTTCAAATCAGATATAATGCAGGAATTTGAGTTTTTAGGCAAGCGCACTTCACAACCTTCGAAACATCTTGATACTTTTCCTAATCCGGGAAATGTGAACTTTGTAAAATTCGAAAGCAACGAGTTGACCAGTTTTTGCCCTGTAACAGGACAGCCTGATTTTAGTATTGTGACAATTGAATTTACGCCCGAAAAACTTTGTATTGAAAGTAAAAGCTTAAAGCTTTACCTTTGGTCGTTCCGCGATGAAGCAATTTTCGCAGAAGGACTTGCAAATAAGATTACTGATGATATTTTTGAAGCGGCTCAACCTTATTGGTGTAAGGTAACATTGGTACAAAACGTAAGAGGAGGATTGCAACTGACGGTTTCCGCTGAGAAGAAACGTAATAACTAATTGCAAAATAGAATGTTTCTCACTTTTTTAAATTTTAAACCCTTTCATTTAAATAAAACTTTTTTCATTAATCAACTTCAAATATTATAATTACAACCTGAATATGCATAATCAAAAAAGACGAATATTTGTTCTATTAATCACGAATTTTTATTTTGCAATTAGCAATATTATTGCACAGGATAGTACGAAAACCGTAATATTCCGGGCAATGAAAGATGAAATGGACAGAAGCATGGGCAAGCTTGTTTATAAAGATTATCCATCGCCATTTTATATCAGTTATACTATCGAAGATATTAAAACACTTTATGTCAGTGCAAATTTAGGAGCTTTGAACAATTCATCCGAACAGCATATTAGAAATTGGAGTAACCGGGTTTTAGCTGGTGATTACCAATTAAACGATGAAAACTTTGTAGATGCAACCCGTAGGAAAGCCCCGCGCGATGGCGACCTTGAGCTTCCTTTGGATGATGACTATTATGGTATAAGGCGCGCTTTGTGGATGGTGACTAACAATACTTATAAATCTGCTTCAGAAAATTATAAAAGTAAATTAGCCGCGCTTAAAGATAAAAACCTTACCAAACAGGATTTGCAGATACCCGATTTTTGTCGCGTGCCCGTGGTTTCAATGAGTCTGCCTGATAGAGAAATCAGTTGGGATAAAAGTAACATTGAAAAATTAGTAAAAGAAACTTCTGTAGTTTTTAAAAAATATTCAGATTTAATCTATTCAGAAGTATGTATATTTCAAATTCATGCAGATGCTTACTTTTATAGCAGTGAAAACAGCAAAATAAAATCGCCAATAGATTTAATTTATTATACAGCTTTCGCATATTGCCAGGCTCTGGATGGAGAAACTTTAGGAGATCAATTGCGTTACTGTGCAATTGTTCCTTCCGGCCTGCCAAATATCGACACAATCAAAAATGACATTAAATTGCTTGCTGAAAACCTGGTTTTAAAAAGCAATGCACCTGTTTTAAATGAAAACTATACAGGCCCCGTTTTATTTCTTGGGCAATCTGTTGCCGATATATTATCGCAAGGTTTATTTAACGGCGCTGACAATTTATGTGCTTATCGCGAGCCATTGTACAACAGTTCTCAAATGTCAATGTATTATGGCCAGAATATAAATTCCCTTGAATCTAAACTTGATAAACTGGTTATTTCTAAAAATATTTCAATAAAAGATATTTCAAATCTGAAAACTTACCAGGGTTCAGAACTAATTGGCAATTTCGATTCAGATGCAGAAGGAGTAGTTCCGAAAGATACACTTGTGCTTGTTGAAAACGGAATATTAAAAAGTTTATACAATGGCCGGACACCAACAAGAAATATTAAGGGTTCAAATGGGCATCGGCGTTATAAATTTCGTGGGGGAATTTTAACAAGTGATTTATGGCCCGGGGTTTTATTTATTACAGCTAAAGAGGGGAAACCTTTGGATAAATTAAAGGAAGACCTTATCTCGGCTGCTAAAGAAGAAAACCTGGATTATGCTATAATTGTTAAACCTTTAAAAACAGGAAATTGTGGAATGCCTTATAATATTTATAAAGTAAATATTATTGATGGTAAAGAAGAACTATTGCGCACTGCTGTTATAAATCCGATTGTAATTAATTCACTAAAAAAGATTGTCGGTATTTCATCAAATACGATGCTATTTAATACTCTTATCAATACCGGTTTCAGTGCTGAAGAAGGTGGAAGCAATAGTATTTTTGCAAGCCAGGAATCAATACCAAATGGAATGCCAGTTTCTTTTATTTTCCCAGATGGATTAATTCTTAAAGAAGTCGAATTTGAGCACCAAACAAAGCCATTATCCAGCGACAGGCCTGTAGTTAAAAGCCCATTAGTAAGATAATGCAACAACTATATTGCCATAGTTTTTAATACCCGACTTTTTCAGATTTGACAATCTTTCCAAGAAATATTGAGGCTTGGCTGTCGAAAATTTCTGTAGAATCGGTAGTGAAGAACTGAAGATTTGCATTTTTACTTAACTTTATTTCCATTTCCGAATGTCTTTTTAAATAGTCAACCAGGCTATGCGAAACTATTTCGCCCTGAGAAATAATATTGACATTTGAAGGAATAAATTTTCGGATTTTATTCAGAAGTAAAGGATAATGGGTACATCCCAGCACTATTGCATCGATTTTTGGATCAATTTTAAAAATATTGTCAAGGTGTTTCCTGATAAAGTAATCGGCGCCATCGCTACTATATTCACCATTTTCGACCAATGGTACCCAAATTGGACACGCTTCCTGGATTACAGTAATGTCAGGGAAAAATTTGTTTATTTCAATCGGGTACGAACGGGATGCCACAGTACCGGCCGTGCCTAATATACCGATGTGCCTGTTTAAAGTATAAATTCCAACACATTCAGTCAAAGGCCGGATTACGCCCAAAACACGTTTTTCAGGGGCTATATTTTGTAAATCTTTCTGTTGTATTGTCCGCAAAGCTTTTGCAGAAGAAGTATTACAAGCAAGAATCACCAGTTGGCAATTATTATTGAACAACCATTCAACAGCCTGAAGCGTATATTTATAAACAGCTTCAAAAGAGCGCGGGCCATAAGGAGAACGTGCATTATCGCCCAGATAAATATAATCATACTGAGGAAGAGTTTTGATAATTTCTCTCATGACAGTAAGGCCGCCATAACCGGAATCGAATATACCTATTGGAGAAAACATTTATTAAATTAAATGACCAAATTTACTAAAAATAAAAAAGCCAACCTGCAATGGATGGCTTTCTAAATATTGAATTTGATATTTATTTCAGTCCGAGTTTTTGTTTAACTAAAGGAAGTATATCCGTGCTGTTTTCAGCATGATAAATTACGGTGCCGGCACTTATATCGAAAATATATGTAAATCCGTTTTCTTTAGCAACTTCCGAAATCGCCTTATTTGCTTTATCGAGTACGGGTTTGAAAGTTTCTGTACGTCGTTTCTGTAAATCCTGTTCGGCTGTGCCCTGAAATTGCTGAATACGCTGGTTCATTTGTTGAAGCTCGGTTTCTTTGGTTTGTCTTATCAGTTCTGAATAAGTATCCTTTTTGCTAATATAATCCTGATACTTGTTATTGAACTCAACTTGCATTGCTTCAAGCTGATCTTGTAATTCTTTAGCTGCTTTTTCCATTTTAACCTGGGCGCTGTCGCTTTCGGGCATAGCCTGCAATAATTCCTGCGAATTAATATGACCTAATTTTAAACCGGTTTGGGCAAAAAGCGTAGTTGAAAAAACAACAGCAACGAGAGATATAAAAATTTTTTTCATAGTTTCTTATTTTTTTAAACTGCGCAAATGTATGAAATTAATTTTTATATCCCAATTTTTGAAGAATAGCGTCGCTTTTATCGAATTTTGGATCAGTATAAAGCATCGTAGCGCCCGATGAACTGTCAAAAATAATCGAATAACCACCTTCGACTGCCATTTCCTTAACTGCTTTATAAACCTCGTCCTGTATTGGTTTAATCAATTCATCACGTTTTTTATACAATGCGCCATCCTGACCGAAATATTTCTTCTGCAAATCTTTTGCTTCTTTTTCTTTATTCATTATTTCTTCTTCCCGTTTCTTTTTCATTTCTTCAGTTAAAAGTACCTTTTCAGAATTATAGTTCTTGTACAATTTATCAACTTCAGCCATCAAACCTTCTACTTCTTTTTGCCACGTATCCGAAAGTTTATCAACCTGATCCTGTGCCGATTTATAAGAAGGTATATTGTTCAGGATATACTCAGTATCGATATATGCAAATTTCTGGGCAAAACAAGCCAAAGAAATCAGCATTATTGTCATAATTACAACTAATCTTTTCATATAATTATATTTTATTGGTTTCATTTTAATTGTTAACATATATTGTGCCAAAATTCAGATATTGGATGTTAGTTTTAGGATGTTGGCATTGATAATCAGAATTGGTATTTAGCATATCAATATATCAGCAAGTCAGCATAATAATAAATTGGAATATTAAAATTGTTGACCCATTGTAAAGTGCGGTTGCCAGCCACTCTTGCCATATCCAGAAGAAGAGTAAACGTTGTCAAACCCATATCCCATATCGAACCCAAGCAATCCAAACATAGGAAGGAAAACCCTTATTCCAAAACCAACTGAACGTTTTACATCGAATGGGTCGAACAATTCAATCTTATTCCAACAATTGCCTGCTTCTGCGAATGCCAATCCATATATGGTTGCAGATTCTTTCAATGTTACCGGGTACCGTAATTCAGCTGTAAACTTATCATATACATTACCGCCAGTTGGATTACTAGAATATGCTTTAACTAAATTGTTGTTCTGATCAACATTCGGAGTAATCGAACCGTCTTCATAACCACGCAAAGCAACAATTTCGACACTTGCTATTGCGTAAGTATTTAAACCGCTTCCCCCGACCCTGAATTTTCCAATTGGGGCATAGCCAACATTGGAATTGTACATACCAAGAATGCCAAAATTTGCACGTGACATAAGTACAAGATTACCGACTATACTGGTATAATTTTCTGATTTAAACACCCATTTATTGTATTCTAACCATGAATATTTTTCCGCCTCTGTCATAGTTGCGTAATTCTTTCCATCAAATAATGAATATGGGGGTGTTAATTGTATCTTAAGAGAAAATGAAGAACCGGTGCGTGGGTAAATTGGCTGATCTAAAGAATAGCGCATAAACGTAGAAGTAAAACTAAAATTATTCAAATTTCCATTTGAAAGGCCACTAATTATCGTATAATTTTTCAAATCGTATCGTTCAAAGCCAATTTCATTTTGAAGCGAAAAATTATCATCGGGCCATTTCAGCCTACGTCCTAAACTTGCTGAACCACCAATGATATTCATAAAATAATTGGTTGTTATTAAGCCAGTACCAAGTGATGTGTTGTTTGAAATATGCGTAAAATAGCCGGAAATTGAAAGAGAAATAGGCTTTTTGCCACCAAACCAAGGGTCAGCAAAGGTACCGTTATAAGATCGGTAGTAAGAACCATTGGATTGAATACGTAAACTTAAGGTTTGACCGTCACCCGATGGAACTGGCCTCCATTCATTCCATTTGAAAAAGTTGCGATAAGAAAAGTTACTAAAACGCACGCCAACTGTACCAATAAAACCGTAATAACCGCCCCATCCTCCAGAAACTTCAAGTTGGTCGTTGGCTTTTTCAACCAATT
>CAVSGB010000240.1:0-3591 GCA_963726845.1 uncultured Bacteroidota bacterium
CCCTAAAGATAAACAAATTGGGTTTGAAACGAAAAGTGGGATTTTGAGTGCAAGGATTGCTAATAATATGATAGAATTAAACTTTCCACAATTATTTGTTGATAAATGTGATAATAATGAGATAATTGAAAAGGCTTTTGATATAAAACCAATATTTATCGGCAAGGATTATAAACGGTATTTAATCGAAATTGATAAAGTCGAAATACTAAAAAAGATAAAACCTGATTTTCAGTTGTTGCAAAAATCTGATAGAGGTTGTTTTATAGTTACAGCAAAAGCTAATGATAATATTATATAAGGAAATATCATTCATTTGAATACCAACAAAAAAATAATATTTATTGGCTGGATTGTGAATTTTCAATTTCATCGATGATACCGATTAGGCTTGTGTTTTAAGAAATTATTTCTCTTTGGTAGATATTTGCAATAAATACACCTTGAATTTTAAACATACTTTATTTAATCTTACTAATTATCGGATTAAATGCCTTTGTATAAACCATTACGTTATCCCCGATTTGTAAATTCTCAATATCATTGTCAAATGCAATAACTTTTATAATCTGATTGTTTCCTGAAATGACAGTTACAATATTTACTATATCTTGTTTTTCAATGTGTGCAATTTGACCCATAATTTGCACTTTGCCGCTAATACTGTTATCAGAAAATACTTCTTCGGGTTTGCCGCTGCGGAGAATAGTTCCGTTTTCAATACAAATTACTTGTGTCGCCAATCTAAAAACCTCATTTAAATCATGGCTTACCATAATAGTTGTTGCCCCGGATAATTGATGGGCTTTTAAAATTTCATTTTGCAACTTGGTACGCATTTCGGCATCAAGTGCAGAAAGCGGTTCGTCTAACAACAGTAATTGTGGTTTGCGAGCTAAAGCCCTGGCCAATGCAACACGTTGTTTTTGTCCACCCGATAATCCGTTGGGCTTTCGTTTCCTAAATTCCAATAAACCAAAAACAGCAAGCAATTCAGTTACTTTTTTCGCATCCTTTTCTGGTTGAGCAAATAATATATTTTGTTCCACTGTCATATTTGGAAACAGCGCATAATTCTGGAACATTAAACTAATGTTTCTTTCTTGTGGTAGTAAGTTTATTTTATTATTTGAATCAAACCATACGGCATTTCCAAATTTCACAATGCCTTTATCTGGTTTCACAAGTCCTGCGAGTATTCTTAACAATGTAGTCTTTCCGGCACCCGACTCTCCAAATAAAGCAATCAGTTCTCCATAATTAATAATGGTTTTTATAGTAAGATTAAGTTTACCATTACCAGTAAACATTGATTTTTCAACATCGATATATATTATATTCGCCATACATCCTGTTTTTTATTTACACTATAAATAAAGACAATCAATACGAACGAAACTGCGAACAATATAAATGCGTACCTGTTTGCTGTGGCAAAATTGAGTGATTGCACTTCATCATATATGGCAATAGAGGCAACGCGGGTTTGTCCGGGCATATTACCTCCGACCATCAATACTACCCCAAATTCTCCAATACTATGTGCAAAAGTGAGGGCAATGGCCGTAATCAAGGATGGTTTAATATTGGGAATCAAAACCCTGAAAAAAGTGACCGATTTTGATTTTCCAAAAGTATAAGAAGCTTCCCTTAAACTTTCAGGCAGGGAACGAAGACCATTCTGCAAAGGTTGAACCATAAATGGCAAACTAAATATTACCGAAGCAATGAGTACACCTTCAAAAGTAAATGCCAAACGTACATCGAAAACTCTATTTAGCCAATCACCAAACCAGTTTCGTGGACTATATATGACCAACATATAATACCCAATTACGGATGGCGGCAAAACCATAGGCATACTTACTAATGCTTCAATAATTGGTTTTATTCTAAATCTTGAATAAGATAACCAGTATGCAATGGGTAATCCAATGATTATTAAAATTGCAGTAGTTGAAACTGCCAGTTTTAGTGTTACCCATAATGTCTGAAGAAAAGCTGCATCCATAGTTTAGTTATTAGATGTTAGTTTATAGTTATTAAATATTACAATTCAATGTCGTTTAGTTAAGGAAAAACACTTCGACAGGCTCAGTGTACAGCTTCTAATAGCGGGACGTTGAGCTTGTCGAAATGTCTTGTTTAAACATGACAAGCTTAACTAAACAACATTGTATTACAATTCGTCATTTGTCATTAGTAATTAGTAACTGCATCAATGATATTTCGTTGGATTTTACAAGTGCCTCAATTTCTTCTCCAATGGTTATTTGAAGTGAGTCAACTGCACGGGTTGTAATAGCTGAGATTACAATGTATCCCTTAAATTGCAATGTTACGGTACTTAACAATTCTCCATGTTCAACAAGTAAAACTTTGCATTGCATGCGGTTTCGTAAACTTATTTTCCCTGATAATCCTTTTGCCAATGACACTTCAGTTTCTTTAAACACAAGGTCAATATTATTGCCCTCATGTAACCATTGCGGATGTGTCGTTGACTCAATGAGCAAGGCCGAAAAGCCTTGTCCATTAACATCAACATCCACCAAAAGAATTGATTCTGATTTTTGAATTTGCCTTATAATACCATGTAATTTATTCATTTAAATTAAAATTTATGGAACAATAAAACCGTATTTTTCAAATATAGGCTTGCAATCGGAACTCAATATGAACTTCATAAATTTAATTGCTTCCGGGCTTTTTTGTTCATCTTTTAATAGAACCATAGCTTGTTCGACCGGTTTGTAGCTTTTGGTATCCAAAATATAATAGGCGCCTTTCATTTCTGGGCCATAACTAATGCCATTGCCAAAAAACCTATTTCGGCATTGCCTGTTTGTGCAAATTGTGCAGCCTGTGCAATATTATCGGCATATACTATTTTGTCTTTCACCTTGTCGAATAAATTATAATATTTCAAACATTCAACTGCCCTTGCCCCATAAGGTGCAACTTCGGGTTTGGCAATGGCTATGCGTTTAACCGAATTGTCGGTAATTATATCTATTCCTTTTGAAACATTGACAGTATTGCTCCATATAACCAGCTTGCCAAAGGCGTAGGTTTTTACATCGCCAGAAACAAATCCCTGGGCCTTTAATTTATCAGGGAATACCTTATCAGCAGCCATAAATACATCGAAATCGGCTCCGTTTATAATTTGCTGGGTTAATGCACCGGAAGCCCCCAGGCTAATATCAATTGTAACTTTTGGATTTTTCATTATATAAGCTGTCTTTATATCATCCAAAACATTTCTAAGGTTTCCGGCAGCAGCAATTTTTATAGTTTGAGCCTGAATATTCAGGCTCAAACAAATAAATAAAAGAATACCTATTTTTTTCATGCCTAAATTATTTAATTGTCCATTCCGTTGTTTGCAACTTTCTTGGATGTGCTGAAAATATAATACACGGTGATACGGGCTACAGAGTCGTAATCGTTTTTGGCTTTTGTACCAAGGGCTTTCCCGGCAACATGGTCCATCATTGCTGAATATTGGTTAATCCAAAGGTTTGGCATTATATGTACTCTTGGCATGGGTGTATAATCTAGTCCGATTGTATAAAATGTTTGCTTGTT
>CAVSGB010000241.1:0-18749 GCA_963726845.1 uncultured Bacteroidota bacterium
AGGGCACCTCTAAAAACCTGTTTTTTTAATACAATGCCAAAACAAAAAATATTTTAAACTTCTAAAAACCTAATTTTCGTACGCCTATATTTTGTTATATATTAGTATATCAATCATATACATAATCAGATATTTCACGTCCGGACATACCTATCCCATAGCAACCACTATTTTTATTTGAGCACAGCGGCAGATATTGTAAGTAAGGTTCATCATACCGATTTTTGCTTTGGCTCTTGTAATCCCAATAGTACGGACAATGGAGCCATGCATGCTGTTTTCTACAAATCCAAAAATATGTTCAACCCTAACGCGTATGCTTGATTTCTCTTTATTGCTGGCTATTTGTGATTCGGTTAATGGCTTGTTTCTGTATCCTTTCTCATGTACCTTGTTTATCACCTCTTTTTTGTTGTATATCTTTTCTTGTTCTTCACCAGTATATGCACTGTCTGCATAAAGTGGTTGATCCTTGTCTTTCTCAGTCAGTAATTGTTCTATCGGTTGGGAATCATGAACCGAAGCATCTGTAACAATATACTCTTCAATTAATTTTGTCTTAGTATCAGCCTTTATATGGTTTTTATAGCCATAAAAGGTTGTATTGTTTTTCTTTGTCCATCGGGCATCAACATCTTTTTGGCAAAGCATATGTGGTTTGTCATTCCAACTTTCGGGTGCTTTCCCTGTTTTTTTTATTTGCTTGTTTTCTTCACGGGTGTTGCGTTGGCGAGGAGCTTCCACAAAGCTGGCATCAATCATTTTGCCTTCGTTTGCAAATACCCCTTTTGCATCAAGGCTTTCATTGAAATGCTTGAATAAATCCTCAATAACATCTTTTTCAATGAGTTGTTCACGAAACAACCAGAATGTTTTACTGTCTGGCACTTTGTCGCTTTTTTTTAACCCAAGAAACCGTTTAAAACTTGCCCTGTCAATTATTTGGTATTCTAATTGATCATCTGAAAGGTTGTAAAGACTTTGAATTAATAGCGCTTTAAATAACATTAGCCTGCTAAATGGAGGGCGTCCTCCTTTTGTTAAGTCTTTATCTTCATTGTTAAAGGCTTCATTTAATGGACATTCAAATATCATCCAGTCAATATATTCGTTGAGCTTTTGAAGTGGATCGCCAAGTTTGGTGAGCTTTTCCATCAGAAATTGATCATCAAATAAACCAAGAGGATTGATATTTTTCATAGTTGAATAAATTTCCATGAAAATACGTAACTTTCACGAGAATTTCAAAGTTATATTATTAACAATCAAATAAATATATTAACATAGGTTATTAGAGATGCCCTATAGTAAAAGTTCTTTAAAGTTTTGAAATTAAAGAAAGTCCAGAGGGTGCAAGTCCCTTATGCACGGAGTCGTGTCCGAAGCATTAGCAAGTGGCAAGGTGGTTTGGGGCGACCCAAGCACTGAAGTAAGCCAAACGGCAAAAGTCTGAACTGACGAACAGAACTTAGCGAAGCGATTTCACGACCGAAGGGAGTAAACGGGATATGAGGCATGGTTGTTCGGGTAAGCAAGCACATCATTGTAAAGCCCAAAGAATACCAAAAGGCAATTATGTAGATTCCGCAGGATTAGACCGAAGGGCATTTACCTTACCAAGGGAGGTTCTCATCGTCCACGGGTTGGACATGATGAGAAGTCAGCAGAGGCCATAGCAGCTGGTAAAACGAGCCGTCAAAAGACAGGCGGAAGTCTCACAGCGCCAGTGAAGGGCTGAACATCAGGTTGTCCCTAATTTTATTAGGAGGTACAAACTTCGAGTTTGCCAGCCTTATCTTAAAGAAAGACAGAGGTACAATTGGTGTAAAGAGCGATTATACTGATACCTGATGAACCGCTGTATACGAGACCCGTACGTACAGTGGTGGGAGGGGTTCTCCCAGAGGTTCTATACCTCTGGGCAACCTACTCAATTGTGTGTAGCTGTTTTTATAATTTTCCTTTATATAGGTCATCAATTGGGAATATTAAATCATAATTATTCCAATTTAGATTACCATCAATAATTTGAAATTGTATAAACTTGCTCTCATCTAAATACTTTCGTATTGAGGGATGTAAAGAAGTCTCTAAAAACGGCTTAAAATCAACTAAACGATTAAATCCATCACTAAAAAATAATCGAATTGCAAAATCACTAATATATTTAGCTGTTTTAATCTCAATCAAATCAATCTGAAAGTCATTATAATCTTCAATTATTCTCATTTGATTCGTGTATTAATTTTTTCAAATTCAATATCCTTATGAAATACAAAATAATCAATCCATTTTTGAACAATCTTATCTGAATATACTTGCAAGAAATCTTCGAAATCTTTTAGTTTTGCACCTTTCAAGGGTTTGTATCCTTTAATCGGTTTTATCCGAATCTCTGTTATCTGTCCATCAACAATGAAAAACTCTGCCTTACTTTCAAATCCTCCATGCTTTCCATGAACATGAATCGGCTCATGCTCGTTAGAATAGAAAAATATCAGAATCCCTAAATACTCAAAAATACTTGGCATTGTCTCAGTTTTTGCACAAATTTAATCAATTTAAAATTTGAAAGCAAACAGCTCATTCTATCGGTCTTACAGTTACACACAAACGTTCGCGGCTACTAACCGCGCGGGAAACGTTGGGCACGTCCCTGTCCACTGGCAAAACTGCTGCCAGCGTGCCACTGCGCTTGCAAACATTCTGAAACCCGCATTACATATGAGCCGATGTTGGGTGCCGTAAGTGTGTCCTGCGATGAATCAGGGCACTTTCAAATATAGAAATCTTCCTGATAATCAGGAAGAAAGTTCTTTGAAATTGATTCATCTTAACTTTAGATGAGATGAGAGGCATCTATTTATAGTGTTTTGGATTAAGAAACGAGCCGGAAAAGAAATCCGGAGGTTTCACAAACAAATTCTATACATTCCCTTTATAGATGGGTGGTCTCTCGGATACGCCTTGCTGGAGGTGTTTCCAATCCGCCCTGCGGTGCTTCCCTTTCAAGGGGTAGGTACTGAACGGCATGGGTTAAAAGGCAGAAAACCCATTTCGGTGGGAAATCTGTCAGGAATGGGTAAAGAAGCTGAACGAAAGTAAACCGTTCGATGACATGTCGAAACTAACTTTTACGATTCTGAAAACCATGTGTGTGACGGTCACATGGGATAAGGACAAAGATTACCAGTTTATTGGTTGTCCCGGAATCCGGCATAAAGACGGCAGGAGCTTTACCTAGGCTCATCTAAGGAACAGGAGAACCTACCCGTTGGTGTAAAGAGAGAATGCCGAAAACCTGTAAGGCAAGGCAAAGAGTATCGATACAGTGGAGTAGGGGCGGATTAACCCGTAGTAGCGATTTGTGCCAGATTAAGCCCTGTGAAAGCAGGGATGAGCGAAGGGGTTAACGGACTCAAGGCAATTTTACCAACTTCGATTAATCGGGGGATGAGTTTGTTTCAGCCTGTTCCCGCTAAAATGCGGGACGTGAGTTCGAAGAGCCGTGTGATGGGAGACTATCAAGCACGGTTCCGTGAGAGGTTTAGGGGTGAAACTCCCCTTTACCTACTCGACTTTCTATTTTATTAAATCTCTGGCTTTTACTCTAATAATTTTACCATTTCTTGAAATCACAAGTTCACCATCTTCTTTTTGTTTGGCTAATAATAACCGACTATATGATAAATCAATCCCTTGGAGAATCTTTGTCCGCATATCCTTTATACTTTCCTTTGTCATAATTTAACAATTTTATCGTAAATGATTTGATTATTAATTTCTATATCTTCAGTTTTAAATCCTTCTGCTACAATCTGAAATGGTGAATCTGAGTTATCTATAATCAACCAGTAATCGCAAATGGAAAAATATAATTTTGAAAGATTATTAATTCCAGCCCAATATCTGCGATTAATTACATTTTCTGGAATATCATGCCCTCCAGAATTTACACGTGTTTTTACACGCTCAATTGCAAGTTCAGGAGAATTAAGCCAAAAATAAATCAATGTAACAAAATATCCTTTTGATTGCGCTTTTCTAATAAATTGTACATAAGATTTCGTTGCCAATGTTGTTTCAAAAGCAAAGTCTACATTATGATTAATTAAGTCCTTTATCCTGTTTAACATTATTCGACCTGAGTCAATTGCAGCTTTATTAGGTTGAAATGGAGAAAGTCCTTTTGCAATTTCGTCAGCATTAATAAACTCTTTACAATTAAGCATATCAGGCAAAACAGTATATGAAGCAGTAGTCTTACCCGCTCCATTGCATCCCGATATTACATAAAGATTCGCCATTTAATATTTTTAATTCAAAGATAAGTCTATTTGAAGAAATCTATGCAAACCGAGTTGCCTTGCATTGGCCATAACGTTCCTCGGCTACTGACCGTGCGGGAAATGCGAAGAACGTCTTTATCCACCGGCATAAAACCTGCCAACGTGAACTAAACTTGCAAACCATCTGAAACCCGCATGGACTGTGAGCCGATGTGTGCGCCTTGAATGGTAAATATAGTAAAAGTTCTTTAAAGTTTTGAAATTAAAGAAAGTCCAGAGGGTGCAAGTCCCTTATGCACGGAGTCGTGTCCGAAGCATTAGCAAGTGGCAAGGTGGTTTGGGGCGACCCAAGCACTGAAGTAAGCCAAACGGCAAAAGTCTGAACTGACGAACAGAACTTAGCGAAGCGATTTCACGACCGAAGGGAGTAAACGGGATATGAGGCATGGTTGTTCGGGTAAGCAAGCACATCATTGTAAAGCCCAAAGAATACCAAAAGGCAATTATGTAGATTCCGCAGGATTAGACCGAAGGGCATTTACCTTACCAAGGGAGGTCTCATCGTCCACGGGTTGGACATGATGAGAAGTCAGCAGAGGCCATAGCAGTCTGGTAAAACGAGCCGTCAAAAGACAGGCGGAAGTCTCACAGCGCCAGTGAAGGGCTGAACATCAGGTTGTCCCTAATTTTATTAGGAGGTACAAACTTCGAGTTTGCCAGCCTTATCTTAAAGAAAGACAGAGATACAATTGGTGTAAAGAGCGATTATACTGATACCTGATGAACCACTGTATACGAGAACCCGTACGTACAGTGGTGGGAGAGGTTCTCCCAGAGGTTCTATACCTCTGGGCAACCTACTCGATTACCGTCTTTTGTTTTTCTTTTTCTTGTTTTAAAATCTTTAAAATTCGTAACCAGTTATCAATGAAAAAAATCTTTGCCTACCGTTTATTAATCCTCTGCTAATTTATTAAAATCAGTAAACAATACAAAATCAAAAACAAATTATCAAATCATCCGTATTTACTGAATTATAAATCCAAATCAAAAATTATAACATCGAATCTGTCAACAAAACCCGAAGCCTATTTATAAAAAACATTGCCGAAGGCAAAACTATTTTAAAAATATTTTTATTGCATTTAACTAATTCAATATGAGTCAAAATATCAAGTTATTGCTTTCTGAAATTAATCTGATTAGAAAGCATTACGATGAAATTGCAACCCTAACAGGTGAAAATTTTAATGTCTTTAAAATTCTAAAACTTACCACAAATGAACTCCGACATTCAGCTTTTATCGCTGAGTTATTAAATCCTAATGGCAATCATGGGCAGAAAGATGTTTTTTTAAAACTATTTCTCGAACAAATTAATATACCTGACTTTTCATTTAATACAGAATCCGCTAATGCAATTTCTGAATATGATATTGGTACAATTAATAAAGATAAAACCGAAGGTGGTAGAATTGATATTTTAATAATTGACAAACATTATAAAAAAAGTATAATTATTGAGAATAAAATTTATGCTCCTGATCAGAATAATCAAATTGAAAGATATTATAACTATGCAATAAAAAAATTCTCTAATTTTCTTATTATTTATTTAACACTTGACGACAATAGAAAACCACCAAAAGATGCTACAGATAAACCTGAAATTTTAAAGAGACTAAAATGTGTAACTTATCAGGAAAAAATAATCAACTGGCTCGAAAATTGTCAAAAAGAGGCAGTGAATTTGCCAATTATAAGGGAATCTATTCAGCAATATATTCATCTATTAAAGAATTTAACGGGTAAATCAATAAATAAAATTATGGGAAACGATATTATTAAAGACATCATTAAAAATGCTGAAAACTATGATGCGTTTTTATCAATACAAGAAATTAATGGGGATAAAGTACGTGAAGTATTATTAGATAAATTAACCCAACAAATTGAAGCTTATGCAAACAAAAATAATATGACTTTGAGAGAAAAACCTACAATTAAGGGTATTTTGGAAATGGATGAATATATTAATTTACTAATTCGTGAATCTAAACAAAATACTTCAATTGTAATTGGATGGGACAACGAGGATGGAGATCAATTTTATTATGGTATTAACACAGAAGCAAAAGACGAGGCTGTAATAAATGAAATTAAAACTAAATGGGATAAAACATTCGGACAATCTTGTTCAACTACTGATGTTGTATTGTGTTCTAATAATTTTGATTATTTTCAGACTTGGAGAAGAGATAAAGAAACTTGGAAATCTATTGTGAATGATGAAATGTTTGACAAAATAATTCAGCCCAAGCTTGAAAAAATGTATGAATCAATTAAAAGTATTGAAGGTATTTAAATTACCGTCATCTTTTGTCGCCCTCAATTTCTAATTTTGGTTTATTAAAATACATTAATAAATCAAAACAATGGAACTATGAAACCGCTTGCAAAGATTTTATTAATATCTACTTAATAATATAAATCATTAAATTAAAAAATCATGGCAAACTTTTATTGTGAATATTGCGGTCAGAAATTTTCTAATGTACAAAGCTTAACATTGGGGATTTGTAGCCGACACCCTAATGGCTCTGGCAAACATAAACTATACCAAGGCTCTGAAAAAGATCAATATACCTGCAAACATTGTGGCCAGAGGTTCTCAACATTAACAAGTCTTGTTGCTGGTATTTGTAGCAGGCATAAGATTGGAGGAGGTTTTGGTAAACATGAACCTGCATTATAATAAAATATTTTTTCTTTAAATTATTAAATTCCAAAATTATGAATCCGGAACAAATCAAAAATTTAGAAAGTCGTTTGGATGAGATACTCGAAGACGATTTTTCTGAGCAAGAATCATTTGATATAAATAAACTTGAAGAAAAAGTTGAAAGTATGTTTAAAACTACATCCGAAGAATTAAAAACACTAAAGCATCAAATAGAAATTTATAATGAAAAAAACGCATACCCTAAAAAAACACCTTATGATTTACAAGAAAAAGAACTAAAATTCCTTTTAAATCAAATTGCTTTAATAAAAGACAAATATGATTTTTATAATGACGATGATGAGCGAGATAGGTTGTTCCCAAATAGACATGATGACGATTTTGATGAAGATTCAATGTCATTTGAGAGTACATTTGGTAAAGAATAATTTAATACAATGGAACTACGAAACCGCTTACAAAGGTTATTCCTGATAACCGAGAAATTACGATCTTCAAAATATGCAACTTTTGACGAGATTAACAACTATATACAGCGAGGTTTTGAAATTCGGGATGGGGAGAAAAGTATTAAAATCCGCACCTTTCAGCGCGATATTAAAGATATTGGTGAGCTGTTTCATATTCAAATAAAGTGCAACCGTTCAAACCAATATTACATTGCCGAAGATGAAAATTCAAGCCTTAAAAACAAAATGCTGGAGGCGTTCGATGTTTTCAACCTTCTTAATTTTGGCGAGCAAATTTCACCTCATGTGCTATTTGACAACCGTTGCAAATTAGGCACACAACATTTGTTTGGTTTGCTCCATGCCATCAAAAACGGCCTTGTTGTAACAATATCCCATCAAAGCTATTATAAAACCGGGCCAACTGAAAGAAGCGTTGAGCCTTATGCTTTAAAAGAATTCAAAGGCCGTTGGTATGTTTTGGCAAAAGATGTGAAAGAAAGTTTTCCAAGAATTTTCGGTTTAGACAGGGTTCACGAACTCGATATAACCAAAAAGAAATTTAATTTTCCGGAAAGTTTCAATCCAAATAGTTATTTCGAGAATTGTTACGGTGTAATTGTTCCCGATGATGAAGATTCTGAGCCAAGAAATTATATTATCTTTTGAACCAGGGCAGGGAAAATATATTGTTTCATATCCTTTGCATGGTTCACAGAAAGTAATTATTGATAACGAAAAAGAATTGCGGGTCAGCCTATACCTTTTCATAACCCACGATTTTATAATGGAACTTCTTTCTTTTGGCGATAAAGTAAAAGTTATACAGCCCCAATCGCTAATTGATGATTTGAAACAAGTTTACAAAGCAGCCCAAAAACAATATTAAAGTAAGTTTAAAATCTAACGTCATATTTTGTCATCCCGTCAGCATAGTTTTGCTTTATAATTTTAATTTGACAAGTATGAAAGGTGTTTTGAAAAACAGCAATTTTTTAGAAAAAATCAAATCGCTTGATAATTATGATTTATTTATTAAAGATAATTATTTCCTCGATATTCAAGTTGGAAAATTATTTGTAGCCCTTTTTGGTACTTATTTTTCAAAATATAGGATAAGCCAGCATTTTAAATATGAAGAATTAATTTCTAACCTTATTAACCAATACTCACTCGACAAAAGTCAAGTTATTAGGTACGACAGGGCTATGAAAGGTGATATTTTTAAACCAAATTTTAATTCGTCCACTACTATACTTATACTAAAAGAAAGGCTAATGATTGAAATAGGCTTTTTTGAAGTTGATATTTATTACAGTCCGGATACTTTAGAATGTGAAAGAAATGAATTAATTCAAATTATTGATAGGTTTAGGGTTATTGAATTAAACCTTAAAAAGTGCTATTTAATTAAAAAAGATCGTGGTTCATTTCAACTAACAGATTTTGATTTACGGCCATTTGAACTTGATGTAGAATCGCATTATAATGATGATTTTCTAAATATTCATAATTTAATTTACCGTTCGTTAAATAAACAAGGGAAAAATGGGCTTATACTTCTTCATGGAAAATATGGTACCGGTAAAACCTTTTATTTGCGTTATTTAATGAATAAAATCGAAAGGAGATTTATTTATTTCCCTTTGGGAATGCTCGAATGGATTAACTCTCCAGAACTTTTCCCGTTTTTATCAGAATATCCCAATTCTGTGCTGGTATTAGAAGATTGTGAGAATCTATTAATGCACCGTGAAAATGGCAATAGCAATGCTTCGGCAATATCAAACCTTTTAAATCTTGGCGATGGCCTACTTTCTGATGCATTGTCCCTAAATGTTATTTGTACTTTTAATGCCGGGTTGAAAAAGATTGATGATGCCATCCTGAGAAAAGGCCGTCTGATTGCCCGTTATGAATTTAAAGAACTTGAATTGTCAAAAGCACAATCGTTGGCGAAGCATATTGGCAAGAATGCTATAATTGAAAAACCGATGACAGTTTCAGATATTTATAATATTGAAGATAAAAGTTTTGAAAACACCCAACCTAATGCAATTGGGTTCAAAGCAGCATAAGATAAAAATGTTATGGGCAAATATAGTTTCACGAAGGATTGGTTCTGCAAATCATGTTTCACGTTTTTTGACTTGGAAGAGAAACACAAAAACCTGACATTAGATAAAATTGCTTGTCCTCACTGTAATTCAAAATCGGTATATAATGGTAACTTTATTACAAAAGCAAAACTTGAAAACAGGTCAAACGAGGAAATTATAGAGATATGCAATTTGTATAATGAAATGTGTAAAGATTTTAATAAAATACCGATAATTATTCCAAAATTGTACGATATAGATAAAGAAAACCCGGCTTTAGCCGGGCTCATCAATTATACTTTTTCAAGTACTATCTTTAAAATAACCTATATTATTTCGCCAACTTTATTTCAAGTTCGGTAACTTTTCCCCTTTCTATGGTTATTTTCATGGTTTGTGAGGTATAGCCAGTAAAAGAAATGGTTGCATTATAAGTTCCATGTTTTATTTTAATAATCTCAGCATTCCCGTCAATATCAGAAGTTGTTGTTTTACCATTTACAGCCAATGTTACACCTTCTAAATCATTGCCTGTTGTGGCATCGGTAATATGGGCAGATACGCCACTGTGGTGCGTTGGAAGTTTATCAATATTACGGTTCAACAAATATTCTTTTATCATATCAGGATGACCTGCCGAGTACGAACTTATCATCAGGTTATCAATAATGCTTAAACTTTTGTCGATGGGGTGTATTAAAGTTTCTATTCCCTGTGTACCTTCAGTTTTATGCGATTGCGCTGCACCTGTAGTGCCTATTGTATTCTGGTATGCTGTAATGGCTGTATTAACGGCAGTAACATCGGCAGCCGTCAATTGTACACTTGCCATCGAAGCTATGTTTGTGTTAAGTGCATCACGTACATTTTTAATCTTTGCAAAAGCAGAAGCTTCTGCGATACCTGTAAAATCGGATTTCTGTATATCAAAAATTTCGGCTAAGTTATCATTGGCCGTGTCAATAGCCCAAACATAAGCTTTTTGTGCCTTGGAAACTATAAGCAATACCATAGCCATAAAAGCATCATTCTTTGTTGTTGTAACACCCTTTATGTCGGCGTGGTGTTGCTGCATATAATTATTAAACGTAGTATTAAGTGAAACAAAATTTGCAATTTCGGTCACTAATCTTGTAAAAGTTGCCCATACGGCACTGTTAGTTGAATTGGCAAAGAAAATAAGCATCTTTTTATACATGCCATTTTTCTCAATTTGATGGTGGTTCATGGTTTTGTTTTTAAATTAATAAATAGGTTTTGTTAAAATCTTAATCAAATGTAAAATTTTAACATTTAACAAAAAAAAATATTTGGAATTTATTTTGATAAATTTTTAATTTTTACTACTTTTTTAATACTATAAGCTTACAAAATCGTGTTTCAATTCAATATTCTCAGGTTTTTCTTATAAATTAGACACATTTACCCTTTTATTTAGATATTCTTTGTTTTTGCTTGATAAATCCATGTATTCAATTTTTACCATCATGCGTTCACTTGATACATTCATCTTTTCACTTTCAATATTCATGTGTCCACTTTTGATATTCATGTACTTACTTGACACGTTCATATCCTTACTTTCGATATTCATGTGCTTACTTTTAATATTCATGTCCTTACTTTCGATATTCATATGCTTACTTTTAACATTCATGTCGTTACTTTCGATATTCATGTGTTTACTTTCGACATTCACATGCTTACTTTCGATATTCATGTCCTTACTTTTGACATTTACATGCTTACTTGCAACATTCACATATAAAAAAGACAGGTCAGAGCAAGCCCTCTCACCCATCCCGTCAGCATCAAGGCACATTTGCAGCCCACACAGGCTACCCTCAAAAGTCCAAAGGCTGCTAAAGAGCCTTGCTGCCCATCCCTCGCTTACACACTTTGAAACAGCAGCACTTCGATTAAGAGTAATAAAAGCAATTTGATTATATTTGACTAATGATTACAAACAAAACCGGGCAGCTGCCAACATCGGCTCACAAACAATGCGGGGCGCGGCTTTCAGGCAACTTTGGCTCTCTCTGGCAAGTTCTGTAATGTGGGATAGTGACTCAGCCACGAACTCCCGCACAGTTAGTAGCCGCAAACGTTAGCAACAAGCCGAAAAAAACAATGGAGTTTTTGCTGCAACAAGACAGAAAAGCGGAAAATGCCAGCCCACATTGGCACATTTGGTTTTGACCAACTCACAAGCCGACACAGAGGCAAAACCAAAAGAGCCAATTCTCCCACCCGCTTTTAGACGGATTCGCATTTTAAAATTGTATTTTAGCATTATTATTTTGACAAATAGAAAATGATCAGTAAAGAATCGGCATACCAGAAAATATCTGAACTCGTTGAACGGTTTGAGGAACAATTTGCCTCATACAAAAATCCTGATTACAACGAAACTTTAACGCGAAGAGATTTCATAGACCCATTTTTTAAAGCGTTGGGTTGGGATATTGACAATGAAGAAGGTTACGCAGAAGCATATAGAGAAGTAATTCACGAAGACAAAGTAAAAGTTGGCGGAGCGACCAAAGCTCCAGACTATTCTTTCCGATTGGTAGGAGGCAAAAGGCTTTTCTTTGTTGAAGCGAAAAAACCAAGTGTTGTAGTTAAAGACGATATTTTACCAGCTTATCAAGTCCGCAGATATGGTTGGAGTGCAAAACTTTCAATCAGTATAATTACCGACTTTGAAGAATTTGCAATTTACGACTGCACAAAAAAACCAATTCCTACCGACAAAGCATCATTAGCACGAGTAAAATACTTAACTTACAAAGACTATTTAAAGGAGTTCGATTTTATTTGGGACACGTTTTCAAAAGAACGTGTTTTAAAAGGCAGCTTTGATAAATTTATTCAAGGTACTGCCAATAAAAGAGGAACTGCAACGGTTGACAAAGAATTTTTGCAATCGCTTGATAGTTGGCGGACGTATCTTGCAACTTCTATAAGTTTGAATAACAAAGGCCTTGACGAAGACGAAATAAATTTTGCTGTTCAGCAAACCATTGACAGAATTATTTTTTTGCGCATTGCCGAAGACCGAAGCGTAGAACCTTATGGAAACTTAAAAATTGCTTTAAAGCATGGCGACTATTATCAAAACCTTTTCAGCATTTTCAAAGAAGCCGATGACAAATATAATTCAGGGTTATTTAATTTTAAGAAAGACCAAATAAGTGAAAACTTAAAGGTTGACAACAAGGTAATAAAGACAATTATTACTGAACTGTATTACCCCGAGAGTCCTTATGAATTTTCGGTTTTATCAGTTGAAATCATAGGTAGTGCTTATGAGCAGTTTCTCGGAAAAGTAATCCGAATTACTCCTGCACATCACGCAAAAATTGAGGAGAAGCCCGAAGTAAGAAAAGCAGGGGGAGTTTATTACACGCCTCAATACATTGTTGAATACATCGTAAAAAACACAGTTGGAAAACTCATCGACGGTAAAACACCTAAGGAAATAAGCAAAATAAAAATAGTTGACCCTGCCTGCGGCAGCGGCAGTTTTTTAATTGGTGCTTATCAGTATCTGCTTGACTTTCATAAAAATTATTATTCCAACAAAGGCAAACCATCAAAAGGAAAAAAAGAAAACACACTAACGCCAAAAGGACACTTAACAACCACAGAGAAGAAAAGAATTTTGCTCAATAATATTTTCGGAGTTGACATTGATGTAAATGCAGTAGAGGTAACCAAGTTGAGTTTACTTTTGAAATGTATGGAAGGAGAAACTTCGGCTTCTATCGCTCATCAGTTATCAATGTTTCACGAAAGAGTTTTGCCAACACTTGACAATAACATAAAGGATGGCAATAGTTTAATTGATATAGATTTTTATGCTTCGAAATTAGATTTTGGGGAAGACAAGAAAATCAAACCATTTAATTGGCAAAAAGGATTTTCCGAAGTTTTTAAGGAAGGAGGTTTTGATATTATAATTGGAAATCCGCCTTACAGGATGATGCAACCAAAAGATACAGATGAAAATGTTCTCAATTATTTTAAGAAGCATTATAATATGGCTGAATTTAAGATTGACCTTTTTCATTTATTTTTCCAAAAAGGATTACGATTATTAAAAGAGAACGGTTCTATTCGGTTTCATTGCACCATCATCTTTGCTAAATAATGTTTATGCGGAGAACTTAAGAAAATGGATATTGAATAATGCTCTAATTAATCGTATTGCGTTAACAAAAGAGAAAGTATTTCCGGATGCTGATGTTTATACTGCGGTTTATTTGTTTGAGCGAAATTCAAATGTTAAGAATATTTTAACTCATAATGTTCAAACAACCATTGAACTTGAACTTGTAAAGTCAAATTCTGAAATACCATATAGCATCACAAATCAAAAACGATTTTTTTCATTTGAGGGAACCGTATGGAATATTCTTGTTAATGAAGGAAATGTAAAAGTTATTGAAAAGATTAAAAATGAAACATCAAAATTAAGTGATGTTGCGATAATCAATAGAGGATTAATTACCGGAGATCGGAATAAATATTTTTCAAATTCTCCTAAGAATAATAAATACAAGCCAATATTAGCGGGTGGTGACGTTCATAGATATAGAACTAATTCTGTTTCTGAATTTGTTCTATTTGAAAGACCAAAAAGTTCAGGGGGTTGTTGGGATGAGGCAGTTCATTTTGCAAGTCATAAAATACTAATCAGGCAAATTGGATTTACACCCACTGCTACCATAATTGTAGAACCGATAGCAGTGACAGGGAATATTTTTACAGTTAAAAGTAAAGATTTAGAGTTTGAAAAATATTTGCTTGCAATAATTAATTCCAAAATGATAGAATATTTTTGGAAGATTATGTTTGCAGATTTTAAAAATTCATTTCCGCAAGTTTCTATTTTTAGTTTAAATTCCATTCCAATAAAGGAAAATCCTGATAATAATATCTTCAAAGAAATAATTATTAATGTAGACCGTCTATTACAACTCAATGAAGAAAAAGCAGAAACAAAACTGCAAACAAAAATAAATCAATTACAAAGCAAGATTGATTATTGCGAAGGTAGAATAAATGAAATCGTTTATCAGCTTTACGGATTGACAGAGGAAGAAATAAAAATTGTGGAAGAGAAAGTTTGATAGTTTTAAAACCAAAAAACAATAATAACTTTGTTCAAGATTATTTAATAATGGAAGTATTTTTAACCGATAAAGAAGTTCAAGACCTTATTAATGAAAAGAAGCAAATGACAATTGCTCCCGATGAATTATTTCGGAATATGAAAGATAAAAGAGGACACAAAGGTTCGGAACATTTATTACCGAGAGAAGACGGAAGTTCTTTTGTAATAAAAGTTCGCCTTAACAATGAGAACTCTTTAGACTTTTCGGCAATTTTAGGATATAGTCCACCGAAATCGACCAAACTATTCCTATTGCGTAGATATAATGGAAAAAGTCACGAACACAAAAATAAATTGGAAAACGAAAATGTTTTTTATGATTTTCACATACATACTGCAACGGAACGCTATCAAAGAGAAGGAACAAAAGAAGAATGTTTTGCTGAAATTACAGACAGATATTCAACCGTTCAGGAAGCATTGAATTGTTTGATTGCGGATTGCAATGTTGCTTTACCGCTAAATTCACAATTACGTTTGGAAATGTAAAAATGGAAATAGATTACATAGAGAAAGAATTTAAAGAAAAGGTTTGCAAAGAAATCCGATTAATGCAAGAAGGCATTGAAAGGTATCGTGTTTTTACCCCTTTTCAATTTGACGATGGTGATTCGTTTGCTATCGTATTGAAAAAAGTAGGGAAAAATTGGATTTTATCTGACGAAGGGCACACATTTATGCACTTGAGTTATGAAATAGATATTGATTCGTTTGACAAAGGAACAAGGGCAAAAATTATCAGCACAACTTTAAGCACTTTTGGAATAAGTGAAAAGGACGGAGTTTTATTTGCTGTGGTCAATCAAGAAAATATGGGAAATGTTTTTTACAACTATGTGCAAGGGCTGATAAAAATCACTGATATAACTTATTTAAGCCGAGAGCGGGTAAAATCAACTTTCTGGGAGGACTTCAAGACTTTTATGTCGCAAAAAATTCCTGCAGACAGAATTAAATTCAATTTCCACGATAGTCAGCACGACCCGCAAGGAAAATACCCAATTGACTGCCATATAAACAAAATGGAAAGGCCACTGTATGTTTTTGCAATTGGAAGCGATGATAAATGCAATGTCAGCACAATAAATATTTTGCAATACGAAAAATGGGGACTTCAATTCAAATCACTTGCAATTTTTGAAGACCAGGAAGAAGTAAGTAGAAAAGCTGTTGCCCGTTTCAGTGATGTTTGCGAAAAACAATTTTCAAGCTTAACAGCAAACAAAGAGCGGATTGAAAAATATTTGAAGGAGAATATTGAGTAATTGCCCAACGCATTTGCAAGCACATTTAAAAGCCACACAAACCAATGTTATACCAAAGCTTTTAAAAGAGCTTGCAAAGCCAACGCACGTATAGAAAGAGATTGCAGCAAAAATAGATGATAATAAGATGATAAAAACGGCCAGTTGCTAACAAAGGCTATATGCCATCCGGGTTTTAGAGGGTTGCGATTGTCTGTGCTTTCTGTCATCTTTTTCATCGGGGGATAGGGACGCAGTTCTAAATCCCGCACGGCATCTAGCCTCAACCGTTATGGCTCAATGGAATCACATCACGCAGAGAGACATGATAATGATTGATTTTTAATGATTGATTTTGTATCTTTGGATAAATATTTAGACTATGATAACTAAAACTAAATTGATTAGTACTCTTGATAAATTGCCTGAAAACTTGACAATTGACCAAGTAATTGACCATATCATCTTTGTTGAAAAAGTACAAAAAGGTATTTCGGATTCTGAAAATGGACGAATAAATACTAAAGAAGAAGCTAAACAAAAATTGAGTAAATGGTTAAAGTAATTTGGACAGATTCTGCTATTGAAGATTTAGGCGATATAGGTGAATATATTGCAAAAGACTCAATTCGATATGCTGAAGTTACAGTTTTAGAACTTTTTGAATCTGTTGATATATTAGAGAATCATCCTAATGCTGGTGTTGTTGTTCCAGAATTTGAAGACGAATTTATTAGACAAATAATAAGAGGTAATTATAGAGTTGTATATCAAATAATAGATGACTTTAGGATTGATATATTGACTGTACATAACTGTGCAAGATTGATTTCAAATACAAAACCGTTTAAAGACAAGAAATAATAAATCCACAGGGCATAACATGCACTCATAAGCAATGGCGGGGGTTTATGCGGTTATTTAGCTTTCAATCCCGCATCAAGTTTTGGTGTATTATGATAGTTCAGCGCTCCGAAACCCGCCACATGCTCATAGCGCAAACCGTTATGGGGCATAAAAAACCACAAAAATGAGACATATTAAAAATTATTTAATCCTATTGATTTTTATTATATCATGTTCATTTGTAAAACATGATAATAAATCTAATGATAATTTAAGATTATATAGTTATGAAAATTGGCATTGTCAAATTGAGGTTCCGAAAGATTTCATGCAAACTGATGGACACGATTTAATTCGATTTCGTGATTCTTCAAATAAATTTACAGGTTATTTTGAGCTATTATCTTATTTTTTCATTGATGATACAATAAAATCAGATTCTGAATTAATTGTCAATGATGTAAGAGGCAAGCTTGCTGGGGATTGTGATCGTTGTACTGTTTATGGAGATAAAATAACAAAGTGGGATATATATAAAAATAATAAAGGGACAGAGATAAATAGTATTTTAATTGAACAAGTCGAGAAATGGCTAAAAGATACTACATGGGTTGAGACAAAGCGGACTGTGGTTGGACCTTTTTATTATATCCAAATACCAAGAAAATTTCAAAGAGAATTATTATCTGTAGCTTACAAGTTTAATGGAGATTCAATAATTATACATGGATTACTCAATGATTTTAAAATCCAATAAATTTACGCCCCATAACACGCACTCATATTTAATGGGGTTACATGTGGTTTGCTTAAGTCAGTTCATTCAATTATATTTGATTAAGAAAAGGAAGTGAAGTGCTTTCTAATCCCGCACTAAACATAGCGCAACCGTTGGCAGCCATTCCCCCTATCACGAAACAGAGATTAATTTCTCTGGCTAACGAAAATTTATTACATTTGATAAGATGTTCTTTGCAAGGCCGTTTTTTAAATTGGAGCATAATAGCCCGGGTGCCATTCTGGTTGAAATGTAAAATCTTCTGATTTTTTGAAGATGTTTGATAATTTCAGTGGTGGCATCGATTTTTCGATGACCCCGTTCAGAATAATTTTAAAATTAATGATACATTTCCAAGGAACATCTTATTTATTATTTGGCATCAATATAATTCAATAAATATGCAATTTGGAACACCCAAGTTGTGTATTTAGTTTTGTCTAAACGAAAAAGTAATAATTGTAAACAACTTATAATTAATAAGTTGGGATAATGGTTATAAACGTTAGTCAGAATTTGAAATGCTCAGGCAATAACAATTTTTATTATGAAAAAAAGAGAATCAAATAAAAGTAAAAAAATTATTTTTCAAAACTGGATAGGTTTGATTCTTGGATTGGTTGTTTTATGCACAATTATTCAATATAGAATAACCAAATCTTATAAATGTATAAAAGTTATGTATTTAGCTAAAGAACCTAAATTTCAGATAAATAAAGACTATTATCAAAATTTATTGCCAGCAAAAAGGGATTATAAAAACATTGAAATTATTAAACATAATTCTGATTCTATATTTGATGTATTAAGCAAATTTGTTTTGGAGATTGAAACATCAAAAGATACTATACACGGAGCCAAGATTGTATTTAATAAAGAAATAAAATATGAGCACTATATTCAGACTATAAATACATTGCTAAAATTAAAAGTAAGGACATATGTTCCAATTGAAGATACAATTTATTACTATTATTTGAATAGATTTCGTAAAGATGATAATTTGGACGATAATTTTCCTATTGGACCAATGATTGAAATGTAATAAAAAAATAAACGGCTGCCAACATCGGCTCATATAAAATGCGGGTTGAAGTCGGTTTGCAAGTTCAGTGCTTTCTA
>CAVSGB010000242.1:0-23272 GCA_963726845.1 uncultured Bacteroidota bacterium
GGCACCTCTAAAAACCTGTTTTTTTAATACAATGCCAAAACAAAAAATATTTTAAACTTCTAAAAACCTAATTTTCGTACGCCTATATTTTGTTATATATTAGTATATCAATCATATACATAATCAGATATTTCACGTCCGGACATACCTATCCCATAGCAACCACTATTTTTATTTGAGCACAGCGGCAGATATTGTAAGTAAGGTTCATCATACCGATTTTTGCTTTGGCTCTTGTAATCCCAATAGTACGGACAATGGAGCCATGCATGCTGTTTTCTACAAATCCAAAAATATGTTCAACCCTAACGCGTATGCTTGATTTCTCTTTATTGCTGGCTATTTGTGATTCGGTTAATGGCTTGTTTCTGTATCCTTTCTCATGTACCTTGTTTATCACCTCTTTTTTGTTGTATATCTTTTCTTGTTCTTCACCAGTATATGCACTGTCTGCATAAAGTGGTTGATCCTTGTCTTTCTCAGTCAGTAATTGTTCTATCGGTTGGGAATCATGAACCGAAGCATCTGTAACAATATACTCTTCAATTAATTTTGTCTTAGTATCAGCCTTTATATGGTTTTTATAGCCATAAAAGGTTGTATTGTTTTTCTTTGTCCATCGGGCATCAACATCTTTTTGGCAAAGCATATGTGGTTTGTCATTCCAACTTTCGGGTGCTTTCCCTGTTTCTTTTATTTGCTTGTTTTCTTCACGGGTGTTGCGTTGGCGAGGAGCTTCCACAAAGCTGGCATCAATCATTTTGCCTTCGTTTGCAAATACCCCTTTTGCATCAAGGCTTTCATTGAAATGCTTGAATAAATCCTCAATAACATCTTTTTCAATGAGTTGTTCACGAAACAACCAGAATGTTTTACTGTCTGGCACTTTGTCGCTTTTTTTTAACCCAAGAAACCGTTTAAAACTTGCCCTGTCAATTATTTGGTATTCTAATTGATCATCTGAAAGGTTGTAAAGACTTTGAATTAATAGCGCTTTAAATAACATTAGCCTGCTAAATGGAGGGCGTCCTCCTTTTGTTAAGTCTTTATCTTCATTGTTAAAGGCTTCATTTAATGGACATTCAAATATCATCCAGTCAATATATTCGTTGAGCTTTTGAAGTGGATCGCCAAGTTTGGTGAGCTTTTCCATCAGAAATTGATCATCAAATAAACCGAGAGGATTGATATTTTTCATAGTTGAATAAATTTCCATGAAAATACGTAACTTTCACGAGAATTTCAAAGTTATATTATTAACAATCAAATAAATATATTAACATAGGTTATTAGAGATGCCCATTAGCTATTTATAGTTGGAGTATAAATACATTGACACTTGATAATGACTTAAAAGCGAGTATAGCTGAATATTCAGGTTGCCTGTTAAAGAATTCTTTATTGGTTTTATTCCGGAAGTTCTAATAGTTGATTCAAATACTTTAACATTTTCAGAAGGAGTAATAGTTAATACAAGTATACTTTCTGTATCAAAAAAAATTTATCAAATATTTTCAGAAGAAAGTGCCCAAAAAGTACCCTCTAATACAATTTTTGATCCAATTCCAACTCAACTATCTACAAATATTAAATGCGTTAGCGATACGCCACAAACTGTATTTGGTTACTTTGCGGCTGCTTCTGTTGTTCATAGATATCAATTTTTTTATTTGCAAGGATACACTGCCGCTATTTGACCTATAATATTGATTCAATACCTGCAGGTCTAACACCTTATGGTGCTGATACGGTAGGTAATAATACACCAATGCCCAAATATTGGTTTTATACATATCCTACAAAATTTATGCGGACAATTAATTTTTAAAGCAAATATTTTTTTAGGCAAATTAAGAATAAATTAAATATCCTAATGTTCTGCCAATAAAGAATATTAAAGTTTATCAAATTCTATTTTTATGCAAAAAGGATATTGGTTTACTGTGGATTTAAAAATACAACTTAAAATTAATGATTTTTGATAGACATATCAAAGGCAAGTATATTATATTTGTTTTGAATAATAGAGCATATGTGGAATCATTAAATATCGAAAAATCAAATTTAACTCCTAAAGTAATTCTTAATAAGGAGAGCAGGATTTTTAAAATTGAAGGTCGGTCATTACCGGAAGATGTTTTAGATTTCTATGGTCCGATTTTGGATTGGTTTAAAGAATATATAAATAACCCAAATCCTGTCACTGAGTTATCCATTAAAATGGAATACTTCAATACTACTTCTTCAAAAGCAATTTACGAAATTTTTAAGATGCTTAAAAAGCTATATGAAAATGGGTATGATACAAGTGTAATTTGGTATTATTTAAAGGAAGATGAAGGATTACTGGAAACTGGAAAAGATTTTCAAAATTTGGTTGGCGTCCCTTTTGTTTATAAAATTATAGATGAATAAATTTATTGTTGATCCAATCCTTTTCAGTCTATTTTGGTAATAGAAAGATAAAGCAGGAAAAATTTCCTGCTTTATTAAGCTTTGTGTTTAAATATTAATTAACCACTAATTTACTTATCGAATTCAAGTTTTTCCCTTTTAAAACCATGAAATAAATTCCTTTCGAGAGTTGTATCGAAATAGTATTTGTTTCGGGGAAACCTATTGGGTTTTCTTTTAAATATAACCGTTTTCCGGTTAAATCGATTATTTCAATTGAGTTATATGGATATGCACTTTGGATAGTAAAAGCATCTTTAAATGGGTTCGGAAATATCTGAACCGATGCCAATTCAACTCTCTTAATAGCTGAAATAATCGACATGTTTTGAACAACCTGGTTGGTAAATTTAGCTGTAACTGCGCTATCGGTCGATAGTAATGCAATACCTGAATATGTTACTTTTATAGCTGAAACCTCTTCAGCAATGGCAGTTTGAGGTTTAATTATCAATGTATTTAACGATTTCGAATATACAGATACACTTAATAATGATGCAACAGTGCCATCGAGAGTAACGCTAAAATAGGGTTTTATTGTTGCTGATGGAATTAAAATTTTATCGAAAACAAGTATAATTGAATCGCCTTTTGCCGATGTATATGCCTTTTGAACAGTAGCCGGTTTAATTGGACTATAATCCTTAATAACCAATGAATCTATTGATGCCAGTTTACCACCATCGGACGATGCAATATCGGTACCAGAATATGATAATACTATTTTATAATCGAAATATAATGGTTCGGCTGATGTTAAAATATAGGTAGTTGAATCGCCCTTATTAATAGAAGCGGCATTAATGGTAACTGTATGATTGTCGAGATAAGAAACTTTAACCGTAAAAGAACTTTTAGAGACAGCAACCATTTTTTTGTTAAAGTGTATTAAAACCGAATTGCCAGCACTATCGGTTCTGGCGTCCAAAACAATAGGAGCAGAACCTTTGAGTAAATTTTGTACTTTAATAGCCGAGTCTTCAACCATCGCAATATTTGTGTATGTTTTAAAATTGCCATTAACATACGATAAAACTATGGTATCGGTATTAATAATTGCCTTTTGAACAGATATCGACAATAAGGTTGAATCGTTTGCATCCCTTTCAACTTTGGTAATAGTATCGTTTTCTTTTCCATTTATTAATATTTTAAGGCCCGCTAACGAATCTGGTATTACAACTGCATTTGTGAGTTTAACCTGCACGATATTGGAACCGGTAGCTTTTGCCCATTCTACATCGGGAACATTTTTTGGGTCGATAATCACGTAAATTACCGAAAGTGGCGGCATAGTAAATTTAATACTATCATCTGTGACCAAACCATAGGGTTTAATAGTGGCATAATTCGATGGGCCGCCTGCCACCTGAGTGCCTTGACCATTTATAAATACTTTTCGTGAAAAATTGCCATTATCGGTTCCTCCTGTAAGGATATAAATATAAGCATGTTTGCCTTTGTTAAAATTTTTTATTTGAACCGAAATTTTTTGTTGCGAACTCGATTTATTGGCCAAAACAATTCCACAATGCCCCGATGAAAATGATGATGTATAGCCTAAAATATTCGAATTGCCTTTTAATGAGGAACTAACCATACGGTCGCCAAAACATTTTTGGAAAAAGTACATATAATGAAACTGCGGATGCGGTGTACGATTAGTAACGTTTGGTTCACTCCAGGCAAACATACCCATATCGTCACCTGTTGTACCAAATCCATTTGCTAAGTCCCATTTATTTGCCATTCCGAATTTATTTTTAATTAATTCGCCAAGTGTAATGGCGCTTTGCATACCATTTATATATGAAACATCTTGCATGGAGCCCTGGGCGAATATATTCCATTCGGTTAATGCTACCGGCATAGGCCCATGCCCAACGGCTTTCAGGCAAGAATTAATATAAACATCAAAACTTTTGGTTTCAGAAGGGGAGTTTAGAATAGTAGCAACTGTTGAATTTTCCTGGTAAGGTGTATAATAGGTATGGACAATATAAAAATCGGTTTTGTTTGCAATAATGCTCATCATTTCTTTATTCCAGTTTCCCTGGATAGTATCGTATGTGATTTGCTGTTCTAATGAAACAGCTCCAATATAAATAGTTACTCCAATTTCAGCAGCAGCAGCCCTCATTGAGTCAATAAATATACTGCATATTTTTCCGTATAAATATCCATTTATTAACATAGGTTGGTGATCTTTGCTAAGGGTAGTATCTATTTGGTATCCGGCTTCCCAGGAACCATAATTTTCATTACCTAATTCCCAAAATTTTGAGCGCCCTTTATCGTAACGCACCCAATTGGCAGCGTAATGGGCAGCAGTTGTAACAGGATTGGCGCTGGTGCCATAACGTGCGTAGGCTATATTTACAGAAATACAACCTGTAGAATTGGTTTTCTTCAATAAATCATAAAATCCATCATTCGTAGGTATGGAGTTTTTCCCGGCTATATAACTAATTGTAGATGGGATATCTGATGGTTTGGTTGTTTTGTCCCAAAAATATAGTTGCGAATTGTTGCCGCCTGGCCAGCGGATAACATGTAAATTTAAGTCGTTGAGATACTTTAGTAAAGTAGCATCTGTGTTTAATGTCCCGCAATACGTGTTGGCATTGTTCCCATACACATATTTGCTTACCCTGGCAATAGTATCAGCAAAGTTAACACTTAATATATTTGGCGTAGTGCCAATAAATTGTACCGTATCAACGAAAGATGGACTGACTATGGTTTTTTGTTGCCAATCGTTAATAAAAAAGCCTTGTGCATCCTGGGCCTTAATGTTAAGCAATGCCAACAATATAAAGCAAATGATAATTAAATATTTTTTCATAATAATCATATTTATTTTCAAAAACTAATAGAACCCTCATGTATTTGTTCATGCCAGTTTGTGTTTCTAAAAGAATATTCTTGTTTCATATCTTCAATTAAGTTTCAGAAAATTAATTGCTAAGATAAATCAAAAATTTATTTTATCCTAATTGAATTTTAATCTTAAATGATTAGTTCAGTGTACTTTATATTTTATTTGCTTTTCTTCAAAAGAATTAACCAGTGTATCATCTAAATCAAATATTACGCCTTTTATTTCATGTTCTTTAGTTTTTCAGAAATAAGGATACCACCCTGAGCCATACTTTCATAAGGGTATTCGTTGAAAAGGATTACAAAAGCTTCTTCAGGAATGGTAGTGATTTCACTAGTTAATTTTGTAATTTCTTTAGCTAATCTTTCCTTTTTTTCTAAAGACATAGCTGGTCCGTCAATTGTTATTACAGGCATATTTACCTCCTTTTAATTTGTTAAACTTGAGCAAAAGTAAGGAAACGGACAATTTAATTTGTTGCTGTCTGCCGATTATTTTGTATAGCTTACCGATAAGTTATAATAAATAGCAAACCTGATTTATTATTTTTAAATATAATTTAAAATTCAAAAATGAACAAAATAAAATTTATAAAAGCTGGAATACTTAAGTGTAATATTATAGCTTTGATATTAGCAATCAGTACTATCGAATCATATTGCCAGGATTCAAAAAGAAAAGCTTTATTCGTTATGGATATTCAAGAAAATTTGGTCAATCCAGATTCCAGAATCCATATTGATACATCAGGGATTAATTTATTTTTTGGCAACATAAATAATACTATTTCAATGTTCAGAAATAATGGAGATGAAGTTATTTATATTGTAAATGAATGGACTAATCCAATCCAAAATTGGATGACAGGAAATGTATGTAAAAAAGGAAGTTTAGGTGTGGGGTTTGACAAAAGGCTACTTGTAATAAATGACAATATTTATCCAAAAACAGCACCAAATGCTTTATCAAATAAAGAATTACTGAAGCATTTAAAAGAAAATAATATAACTGAAATTTATATTGTTGGTTTATTAGCTGAAGGTTGCGTTAAAGCAACAGTAAAAGGATTGAGAAATGAGAATATAAATGTAGTAGTATTCGATGATGCTTTAGGGTCAAAAAATCAAAAAAATAAAAATGCAGTACTTCAATTTTTTAACAAACACAATATTAGAACAATAATTACAAACGAATTGTAAGTTTAATACATTATAAAAAACAAAATCACTATGAATAAAGAAAGAGATAAAAGAATTTGTCCGGTTGAAAATGCTGGAGGGCTTGATAATTCATTTAGAAAGTTGCTTCAAAATCCTAAGAAAATATTAAAACCATTTATAACCAAAGGAATGACTGTTTTGGATTTAGGCTGTGAGCCGGGCTTCTTTTCAATTGAAATTGCAAAATTGTTAAATGGTTCTGGCAAGGTCATTGCTGCGGATTTACAGCAAGGTATGCTTGAAAAAGTAACTAAAAAAGTTAAAGGAACATTATTAGAACAGAGGGTTAAAATCCATAAGTGTGAAGACGATAAAATTGGTGTAACTGAAAATGTAGATTTTGTGTTAGCTTTTTGGATGGTACATGAAGTACCAAATCAGGAAAAACTGTTCAGCGAACTGAAATCAATTTTAAAAACAAAGGGAAAGATTTTTATCATTGAGCCTAAAATTCATGTATCAAAAAAATCATTTGAAGACATGATTAATAATTTAAAAAGTATTGGGTTTGAAATTATTGACAGTCCAAAAGTATTTTTTAGCAGAACAGTTTTAATTACAAATTCAAAATAATATTAATTCATAAATAAAATGAGTTTAAAAATATATTCTTTAATAGGATTTGGAATTGCAGTTGCGGGATTGGTATTTCTTGTATATAAAAATTATGTTATATCAACAAGTCCAATTTAAATAGTTATTCAAATTGGGGCGATAGTTAAATCTTGTAATCCATCAACAGAGGTAGATGTTGCTTTATTATTATTGGAGCATTTGACAACAAAGAATAATGCTGATAAAGTTTGCCTATTACTGGGTTTTAATGAAATCATTAAAAGCAACTGATAAAGGAAATATAAAGGATGCTGATTTAGTGGCTTGGCCAGTTACAGTTCAAAAAGTAAAAGATAGGTTTATGAATGCAAAGATTGTTATTCCCGGTCATTCTTCAATTGGTGATTCTTCAATATTTGACCACACGATAAGAATTGTAAAAATGAAATAATACATGTGAAATTATTGGAGGAGAACCAAAAATAGGGATTGAGACAAGCAAAATAGGATTTTTTACTATTGATAATTTACCAGAGCTGTCTGTTTGCAGAGTGACCAAAGAGCAGACTCTAAAAATGTTTGAGTTGCATAATAACAAGGAACTTGAACCAATATTTGACTAAAAATGAAATAAAAAAATAAACGAGCCATATTATTATGTAGTCAAATGTTAATTTAGTTTTAATCTCTTCGGGTAAATTCCCCGCCGCTTGCGGCGAAAATCAATAAATTTGTGCATGGCACAAAGCAAATATATTCATAAATCGCATAATGTATCATTGTTATTGTATCAAATAGTATGTCCAGCAAAGTATAGACGAGTTGTATTTAGTGAAGCTGTTGACACAACACTCAAGGACATCTGTATTGAAATATCAAAAAGATACCAAATTTATTTTCTTGAGATAGGAACCGATGATGATCATGTTCATTTTTTGGTTCAATCAACACCCATGTACAGTCCAACCAAAATCGTAACAATTATAAAAAGCATAACTGCAAGGGAAATATTCAGTAAAAATCCAGAAGTAAAAAAGCAATTGTGGGGAGGAGAATTTTGGACAGATGGATATTTTATCAATACTGTAAGTAAGCATGGGAGTGAAGATGTTATTGCAAAATATGTCAGAGAACAAGGAGTTGAGAAACAATACAAAGTATTGCACAAAGTTTTACAATTGACACTTTTTTAGCGTAACTTCGGATACCCCGTCCGCTTGCGGCGGGGTAGTTCATTGATACTTATGTCCGAAGTGGTTTTTAATATGAATACAACATTGATAGTTCCAGAACATTTTTTACCAGCGTTTAAACCGTCAAAAGAGTTTACCAATAAGATCAAATTGAAAAAGTAAAAGGCTCAAAATTGGAAATTGTTTCATTAGTTTGAAAGATATTGAAGTGGCTGTCTAAAAAGCCCAATAGGTTTGAAATAGGCGACCTCTTTTAGTTAATTAAGGTTTTAGGATTCTACTATTTCTTATTTCGTAAAAAAACAATAAAAATTAGGTTTATAATATAAACTTATTTATATTTGAAAATTATTTAATAAAACCAAAGATGGAAACAAATGAAAAAAAACTTTCTGCTGAAGAAAGTATACAACTTATTCAGCAAATGATTATTAATACTAAAGCATCATTAAGTGATCATAGCTACTATTTTTTAATGTGGGGATGGTTATCAGTTATTGCAAGCCTTGGAGGTTATTTTTTAATGAAAACACCGATTGGGCCATACTCTTATTTTAGTTGGTTTCTATTGCCATTAGTAGGAATACCATTATCCATTTATCATAAAAATAAAAATCCTGAAACAGTTGAATCAAACTTAGGATTCTTTATACAACAGATTTGGACTGGTATGGGCATCACAAGTTTAATAATGTTTGGTCTAATCTTTTTTGTTTATTTCCCGATATTTTTAGTTTTTCTTATGTTATTAGGGACAGTGGTTTTCATAACAGGTGCTGTTATGAAATTTAAACCTTTAATTGCAGGTGCAATGTTCTTTTGGCTAAGTGCAATCATATGTGCATTTTTAAAAGACTATCCAAATCAGTTATTAATTTACGCAATAGCAATATTTCTTGGTTATATTGTTCCAGGATATATCCTTAAATCACAATACAAAAAACATAATGTTTAAAGAACTTGACCCATTGTTGCATTCGCAGTTACGATTGGCAATAATGTCAATATTGATAAGTGTGAAAGAAGCTGACTTCGTTTTCTTGAGAGAAAAGACAGAAGCTACAGCCGGTAATATTAGTGTACAACTTGAAAAATTGCAAGAAGCTAATTATATAAGCATTGAAAAAACATATAAGGGCAAACGTCCACAAACCATTTGTAGAATTACAAAAAAGGGAATTGGAGCGTTTGAAGAATATGTAAAAGTTTTACAGGAATATATCTCAAATAAAAACAAGTAACATTATAATCTAAATCACATGAAACATAAAAATACTGTATTCCTTTCAATTGCAATTATTAGTTTATCAATAACTAGCTGCAATATTGGAAAATATTTCCAGCAACGTTATTATAGAAATACCTATAATCCTACCTATTTAACAAATCAGAATAAGTTCAGTTATCCGGATGAATATCACATTAAGGGTATTCCTTGTATATCATACCAAAATGCTTACTGTGCGTCTGCTGCTTTTCAAATGATAGCAGAACAAAAGGGAAATAATAAAAGTATTGATTACATAAATTGGTTAATGGGTTTCACATATAGTTTCTATTTCATGGATAAAAATTGCTTTGCATTACCATATTATGACCCTGAAGCTGGATATGCAAATGCTGCATCCTATTTAGGTTTAAAAAGGAATTATTTAGTTACAAGCGATAGTCTGATATGATATTTATATCAAATTTAAAAGAACAACTATCATTAAATACTCCTTTAAGAATTGCATTAAATAGTTCAACATTATATAATACAAAGGGATTTTCACCTCATAGTATTTTAGTGGTTGGTTATGCAAAAGATACAATTTATTATTATGAAACTGGAGGTAAAGATCGAAGATTGGATAATTATATTGGTGAAAAAGTTGGAATGAATAGATTTCTTAGCTCAATAAGAAGTATGGCTAATTCATTTCAGTATCCTTGGTTATATAATATGACTTTATTTGATACCTGTACTCAAAATATCAATTTTGGAGAAGTTTGGAAAAGGAATAGTGACTATATGATTGGGCAAGCTTATGGACCAACTGCTATCGGTGCAATGGGAATCAAAAAATTTGCTGATTACATAAAAAATAATGAGTTCAAAGATTGGCAACTAAACATTTTCAATATGGTTTTAGATATGGGAATATATACTAGGTCTGATAATGGTAATTTTATTAGGGCAAATTTTAACGGCCAGAAATTTCAAAAAATAGCAGATTTGTTCAATAAATCAAGTGAATTATTCAAAGAGGCAAAACAATCAATGTTGGAAAAAAACAAAAATGCTGTAGTAAATAATTTATATGAAATTGCTGAAATTGAGCTTAATATTGGCAAATTAATGGCAGAAAAATAACTTTTATAAAATGATTTTTGAAAATTAGTTTTGAAAATGTAATTCAAGGATAAAAACACCTTTGAAAATAGGTTTGAATTTTATCGCAAAAATTACTTTTCTCTACTCCAGCAAAAAAGCAGTTACAATTTATTTGTAACTGCTTGACTATAAGTAGCGCGGGGCAGGATTGAACTGCCGACCTCATGATTATGAATCCACTATAACCCTTGTGTATACTGTAAAATGGGATGCAAAAAGATGCAATTTTTTACAAAAACAAACAATATCACACTCAATAATCGCACTCATATCACACTAAAATTTGACTTTGATAAAGTAACCAAATATTAAAATATAAAATTATCTTTATTAGCCAGTTATATTACTTATCGTTGCTATTGTAAATCCCTATGGGAAAGTTAAAAGAAAATATAATAGACAAAAAAATTGAAATGAAATTATCTTAGCACAAATGAGTATTATTAGCCCTGAATATAAGATTGTAGAATCATCAACTGACTTATTAAAGTCTTTCTTTGTCAGAGGAGTAGTTTTTGTAGAAGAACAAAATTGTCCATATGAAGAAGAATTTGATGAATTTGATTATACTTCTTCAAATTTTCTTGGATTAATTGAAAAGGAGCCTATTGCATGTGCGAGAGTAAGATTGTTTAAAGATTATGTTATGATAGAGCGATTAGCAGTAAGGAAAGGTTACAGAGGTCAAAATATTGGGCGAAACATGCTTTCATTTGTTCTTGCTCATTTTGAAAAATTGGGTTTCGAAAAAATTGTTCTTCATGCGCAGTCCTATCTGTTGAATTTTTATCAAGATTTTGGATTTATCAAGAAAGGAGAATCTTTTATTGAAACCAATATTGAACACTATTATATGGAGAGAATTGTTCATGAAATCTGAATAAAGTCTCTGATTAATCATAACTCTTATTGATAACAATACCATTTCAACAATTGTTTCGGTATTCTTAAAGAAGACGTTCTTTTAGGTATCAAAATAACACAATATATCAGCTACTTACATAAGTATCTTGAGTGAAATGCTTAGGTAAACTGAAATATATTAAAACATTCTATTTTTTAAAAAAATAATATACAAACTTTTAATTATCATTTAATCCTACGGTTAAGGAAGGAAAATAAAAAAATATTCTCATACATGATTGTATAAGATGGATTATTTTGATAGTTTTACTTTGAATGAAGGATAACTATTAATTATGGAGTATGTACTATGATATTTTCATTTCGCATGCAAGTGAAGACAAAGAAACTATTGTAGAGCCACTTATACAGATATTGAATGAAAAAAATCTAAAGGTATGGTACGATGCCGAATCAATTAAGTTAGGTGATAATATTTATTCTTCAATAATGCAAGGAATTAGCAGAAGTAGATTTGCTATCATTATTTTCACGGAAAATTTTATAAAAAAAGGTTGGACTAATTTTGAATTAGGAGCTTTTAGTCTTCAACAATTTGCAAATAAGAGAAAAATTATTCCAGTATTTTTTAAGATAGATACTCAGTATCTTACATCAAGTTATCAATTTCTCACTGGCCTAAAAGGCATCCATTCAAATAGTATTGAGGAAGTAGCTGAAGAAGTATTTACCCTATTTAAAAAATATAAAATTCACGCCAATGAATACATTGATCTAAATATTAAAACCTTAATAGAAGTATGTGATTTTTTTGAAGATTGTAAAAGACATGAATTATTTTCTTTATCAAGCCATATTAGAAGTTTTATTCAGATTTCATATGTTGACTTTGATATGGCAATCATAAAGGCAAAAAAAATTACAGACTGGATATTGTATGATGTCACTGAAAAAAACAATAGAGATAATCCCAAGACCGAATTTAATAATGATTTACAAAGTTTTAAAAATACCGGTTTTATTAATAAAAACATTTTACAGCACATAGATGTAATTAATAGTTTCTATGAATGTTTATTAGGAAAAGATAATATGAACCTGACAAGTTCAGCTAATAATCTTGAATTATGCTCATTATCGATTCACGCTATTTTGAATTGGTATTATAACAACTTCTTTCTAAATAAAGAAAAGAATGAAATTAACTTGTCGATTGTATCGCCTTCCGATATAACTGATGCGGACATTATTGAATGCTACAATATTGAAAGGCTATTATTACCACATGAATTAATATCTCCAGTTGAGGTTGTTTTGGAGTGGTATAGATATAATAATTATATTATGCATGGAGTAAGAGATATTGAAACAAAAAAATTAATAGCTTTTATAAATGCAATTCCAATAACAGATAGTTTATTTGCCGAAATTGAAAAGGGTAATTATGTTGATACCCATATTCCTATATCAGAAATAAGAGAATACAACATTCCTGACTTCTATAAATTATATTTATGTTCATTTTGTGTACACCCAGAATATCATAATAGCAACGCATTCAAATTGCTATATGATTCATTTATTGATTTATTATTAGAATTAGCAAGTAAAAAAGATATTTATATATCAGATTTAATTGCTGATGCAGTTACGCCTGATGGAGAAAAACTTTGCAAAATAGTAGATATGAAACATATTTGTAATTCAAGTCATAAATCTAATATATATAAAACAACTCTTATACCTCCAAGTATAAGACTAAGAAATATTAAAGGAGCAAAATTTTTAGCTTTCTATAATAAAAAATATGAGGAATATAAAGAATTACTATAAACTTTTTGATATTAAGGAATATATTCAGTAATATCAAAGAAAGTATTTTCTATTTCCTTTGATATTTGAGGGAACATTATAAGTATTTTATTAATATTCTCTTTATTATCTTCAAATAATCTGAATAATTCCTTATTAAGTTGGCAATATTCGTTTACGTGAGACCTATCGAATGATGTATGCATTCTTCCACACCTACCTCGACAATTCTTTAAATAATTGCAATTTTCACATATTAAATCAAATTTAGATTCTTTATTTTCAATACCTTTCCAAATATCTCCTATCAAATAGATTTGATTTCCCATTTCTTCTGGGCATGAATAACATAAACCATTATTCTGGATATAAATACAATTCTTATTAAAACCACATAAGAAAAACTGGTCATTTAGATTTTCATGACTAATTTTAATTTGACCTGTAAATGGAATATAATTCAATAAAAAACCATTTTGAAAATATTTAAACCAATAATCCCAAAGTAGTTGTAATTCAAATTTATAATTTGCATAAAACTTATCAAAATCAGTAAACTTATAAGAATTTTCAATCTGCCAATAAACTGAATCAAAAAAATTACTCACTTGAAGAACATTTGTGTACAAACTTACATTTTCAGTAATTGTCAATCTACAAATTATATGAGTATTACTTCGATTTTTGATATTCTTTGAATTTGCAATTATTTTTGAAAAATAGGAATTATAAAGTCGATCTTTCGGTATCTTTTCATAATTTATAGACAAAATGATATAATTAATTTCTTTAAGGTAATTTGAATCAATCTCGTTTAATAATAACCCATTAGTATGAAGAATAAACCTTACTTTATATCCATTTGCATTTGCCTTGAAATAATCTATTACCTCATATATATAAGGATAATTTAATGTGGGCTCACCTCCAAAAAATATAATATCAATGAAGCTATCATTAAATTTTTGCTGAGATTTAATGATAAAATCATATAGATTTGTCAAACTATAACTTGGTTCAGATGGAATTTCTTCTAACTTAGTATTCTCAAGAACTGAGCAGTAATTACAACCTAAATTACATTTTAACGAGGCAAATAGGTAATACTCCATAATTAATAGTTATCCTTCATTCAGAATAACTATTTACACATTGAAAAATCCTTTCTTGGATGTTTTGTTGCTATTATTTGTCTTTGTTTTTCATGGTTTACATGAGTATATATCTGGGTTGTTGAAATTGAACTATGCCCAAGTATTGATTGGATATATTTTATATCAACATCATTTTCAAGTAAAAGAGTTGCAAGAGTGTGTCTGAATACATGTGGGGTAATATGTTTCCTTATTTTTGATTGACAAGATAAGTTTTTTACAATACCTCGGATAGATTGATCTGAAAGCTTATTTCCAAAACGATTAACGAGAAAGTAATCTCCAGAATTATAGATTTTAGTGTTAAAATGCTTAATATAGTTTTTTAGTAAGGATAGTGTTTCTATGTTGCAAATTTGTATAGTACGTTCTTTGTTTCCTTTACCAATAATCGAAACCGTTCCAGATAAAATATTGATACTATCTATTTTAAGATTTGAAATTTCAGAAACCCTTGCTCCAGTTGCGAATAATAGTTCAATTACTACAGCATTTCTAAGTGATTCAGAGTATGAATATGAACATAAATCTTTACAAGAACTGTTATTATCATATGCTGATTTGAAAATAGCATTTATATCTAAAATGTCCATAACCTTAGGTAATCTTTTAGGTTCTTGAATTTTTATTTTCATTTTTCTAAATGGATTCACGATAATTTTATCTTCATATTCCAAAAAGTTAAACATTGCCTTTAGAGTAGCAATTTTTCTTTTAATAGACTTCGGTTTTAGATGTGAAATGAATTCAAGAAATCCCCTTATTTGTAATTTTGAGATTAACGATATTTCCAATGTATACTTATTGTCAATTAGAAACTTTGTAAATTGAAAAAGGTCTATCTCGTAGGCTTTTATGGTTTTACTACTGAGATTTTTCTCGTATTTACAATGTTTTATAAATTCTGTGTTTTCAATTTGGATTGTGTTCATTTTCTAATGTTTTAAGAAATTTCAATTAAATTTTCTGCACAAAAAGAACCCTAATTTTCTTGTTATTTGTCTTTCTCTAATAGAAAAAGAAAACTAGTACAAATTACTTCATAGAAGTGCAACTGAAAAAGAACATATTATTGAGTTTGCTCAAAATGTACAAAAGCTAATCGGTTAAGGAAGATTGTGGACTTTTATTAAAAATGATATAATTTCCAATAACTCTTGTCGAATAGAGTAGGCAAAATTATCATTGTTATAAGCTGAATATAAATTTATGAGTATTGAAAAACCAATTACAACAACAAGAAAAGCAGTTGAAAGAATGGCAGAAGATAGAGCATCAAAAGAGTTCCTTGAAACACCTGAGTCAAGACATTATGAAAGTGTTTTTACCACATACAAAATGTTACGTATGCTTGATCCACAAAGACTTGAATTAGTTGTTAAAGCCAATGCTAAAGAACAAGACATAAAAACTGAAATGGGCACTGATTTATTTAATATCTATCAAAAAGTATGGTCTGACGTAACCAAAGAAGGTAAAAATGAAATAGATAAGGCAGTGGAGCAATTAAAAAATACAACAGATTTATCTCCAAAACATTTGAATGAGGAACTTATCAAATTAGACGAAAGGTTCTTAAAAGAGAAATCCAGTCAAGTCAAAAATGATCCCCGTATAGTTACAGCTTTTTTAGATAAAGGAGAACTTTTAAATAAGAGTATCGAGCTAACAACCTCATCAATGCTTGATTTATTGAAATATACCAGAGAGGCACCCAAATATTTTTAATTCCAATTCAAAAAACCACTGGCACTATCAAAAAGAATTTTATTGATCTCCTTTATTGAATTCATAAGACTTTCATAGTACAGATATTTTTTCTGCAATTCCTGCGGAGTTAGGTTTTTGTTTTCAGAATCCCGTTTGGCACTTTCAAGCCAACTCCTATATTTCGCCTGATGTTCCGTTAAATGAGGCCTTAATACATCATTTAATATTTTGTTTGCCATTCCAATGATTGATTCAGGATTTGCAAAATCTTTAAAACAATGAGCAGGCAATAACTTCATCTCGTCCCTGATAATACAAAACAGCTTAAACCAAGAATTGTAAATTTCTTCAATTACATCATGGTTTTCATCAATTGGAATCGCTGCTTTTCTTGTTGTTAATTCAATATATATTTTAGTTGCAAAATTTTTTAATTCTTGATCGGTTTCTTCCAACTTGATTGTTTCAAGTGGATTCACTATGGTATTGTCAATTTTATAAGTTGACAACTTTTTTTCAATATAGTCCTCAATCACATCAATTGTAATCAACTGATATTTTCTATTAATATCGTCATAAAAGAACTTTAATAAAGTACCCTCAGAAATATCAATACCGGTTTCCTTTTTAATTTCATCCTTTAAATCTCCATAAAATCTGCTGTTTCTACTTTTAGTAGGACGGCTTGTATTTTTAATATTACTGGAAAATGCCTTAAATAACCTGTCTCGTAGGCTATTTAGATCTTCAATCGCAATGGTATCTATGTGATTTCTAATTCTGGACATAACAATCAAATATACAAAATTTATTAATCATGGTATTGGTCACTGCTAGCCAATAATAGTCAAGGCGTTGGTCATTATTGACCAGGCTATAGGCCAGATTTATACTCCATTCATCATGTATTTTGTATCATGAAAGTTCATTAAAAATAATTTTATGGAAAATACATTTTACTTCAGCACCCCAACGATAGAGATAGGGAAAATAGAGTTCGTTTTGAGGAACAAAGGTTTGAATAAGAAAAGTCCTGAACCTAAAGATAATTGGGCTTTTATTGATATGCAGAACCTATATAAAGGAGTTCAGGAAAGAGGATGGAAGATTCAATGGGAAAGCTTTAGACAATACCTTTTAAAAGAACATAATGTTACAAGGGCTTTGGTTTTTATGGGTTATATAGAAGAAAACACTTCATTGTACCGCAGGTTATGGGAAGCGGGTTTTAACACACAATTCCGTGAAGTAAGGAAACTTGAGGATGGCAGTATTGATGGTGGTAACATAGATGTTGATTTAGGATAATGTATTATGGATTACAAATTAGATTACAATAAAGCAATTATCGTGGCAGACGATGGCGATTATTGCCAAATGATTAAAAGTCTCAAAAGACAAAACAAGTTAGAGTTAATCATAAGTTCACATACAATTAAACAAACATCTGGCTTACTAAAAGAAGCGGTTGAAAAAAAACAAATACTCAGCATCCATAGCATTAGGGACATTATCGAATATAAAAAATAAAACTTAACAATGGAACTCCAATCTATAAACCATATCAACGAACAATACATGCAGTATAGCGACCAAAGAAGCGTAATGAAGTTTCTAAAGGGAAAAGGTCTTTCCATTATCAGGCTGGGTAAGAAAAGGTTTATTCAAAAGGATGAATTTGAAAACATGATTCACAACATTGTGGATAGAGATAATACGATTAAAGAGATTCACAAGAAATTAAAACTGACTGATCAGGAAAAAACAATTCACTCCCACTTGCTAAAAAATTTAACGGAGTTATAATCCCGCAGATGCAAAAACCACTTTACATACCGCCCAAAAAACGGATAACCGGATTAAAAACATGGTGTTCAGTTTGTCGTACGGATGTTAGTGAATCCTGCCCTAAGTCGGGAACTTCATTACAAAAGTGTAAAAATGGTTCGGCGCATTCATACAGGTTTTCAGGGTATAAAAAGGGAAGTAAAGAAAGGGTTGTAAAAAAACTCAATGCCCAAAACCTTGAGGAAGCCAGACAAGAAGTATTACAAATAATGGCTGAAATAAAAAATGAACCAGAAATTCGAGTATTAGTAAGCAAAAACCATAAACCAGAGGCTAAACCGCAGTTAAACTTAATTGAAGCTATGACCTTTTATATCGCTCATTTATCTGGCAAAAGAGGCACTTCTCATACGTTGAAAAAAGTGACAGCTTCCCATATCAAGGATAATCAAAGAAACATGGTTTTGTTTGCCCAAGTCTTAAAGAAAAACAAAATAAACCCAGAGAGAATAAAAATTCAAGATATTGATCAGAAAATAGTAGGGATTTTTCATGACTACCTGCTGAAGGATAGGCATTACAGTAACAGGACTTACAACCATTATATGGGCAATATGCGTTCGCTATTCAATTATCTGAATAAGCACGAGGGGTTGGACATTAAAAACCCTTTCAATTCTGTTCAAAAGCGGAAAGCGATAACCAATATAAAGACTATAAGCGCTGAAGAATTTAAAAGACTGCTTGATGCCATTTTGCCAGAACAAGGAGAACAAGTGCTTAATACCGGAGAAAAGAAAAATCATTACCATCCTTTCTTAAAACACGCTTTTATATTGGGTCTTCTTACCGGTTTGCGTAGAGAAGAACTCGTTTCCCTTCGCTTTAGCGATATTGAAGAAGATGAAAAAGGACAAGCGAAAGTGATTGTCTCAAACAACCTGAAACGAAACAGAATTATGAATTCAACTGAAACAGGAGATGTAAGATACACGCCTGTTCCGGTAACACCTCAATTAAGAAAAATGCTTTTAGAAATGGGTTATCATGAAAATAGGAATAGTGATAAATACATTCTTGCACCTGACAGCCCACTTGAAAGAAAATCTCTTATGGACATTATAAGCAAGTCCTTTACCCATTTTGGGAAAATTGCAGGACTTCCAAGAGATATTTCCTTCAAGCATTTGAGAAAAACTTTTGCCACCAAAATGCAGATTGTACTCGGAAATAATGCTCATCTGGTAACAGGACATGCTTCACAGAAAATTTTAACAGATCACTATGTGAACAAGTCCGTGATAGCCCAAGTAGCTAGCAACAAAGATATTTTTCCTGAAATTGATTTAGCAATAGACGACAAAAAGAATGATGAAATAAATAAGATCAGAGTGTTACAAAAACACAAAGCTAACACTTTAGAAAGATGACTTCAAGACTTATTAATAATTAAAAACTAAAACCAAAACAACATGAAAACACAAACCAATAGTAAAACTGTATTTATCGAATACAGCACGGCAGTAAAAGGCCAGCATTTCATGACCGTCATGCAAAATGAACATGGCAAACGACAAATCATTGGAAGGGTATTCCGTGATTGGGACAAAGACAATAAAAAGATGAACTATACAGCAAGGGATTGGGCAGGCAATGAAATATTTGCCGACACCAAAGACCTCTACGCCATTAAGAAAAAATTCATAGAGAATGGAAAAGTCATGGCACAAACTATCCCAAGTGACCATCCTCATAACAAGGAGGAAGACATAGAACTGAATACCGAGAACTCTGAAGGTTCCGAAAGGGGCAACGAGGTCAAGGAAATTAGGGAACGGAAAACTTCAAAGGAAAAAGAACAGGGAATGGAACGGTAAAACCAAGGAGTATGAAAACACAATGGAAAGATGAGGTATTCGCTGACTTCAAATTGCCAGAGCAGTATGCCGGTCCGGTAATTGTCAGCCAATACCTTCCAGACGGTTCTCTAAAAACAATAGGGCATATCTATCAGAATTTTAATGACGATGGCGAAATTACATTCATATCCACCAACAACAATGGACAGGAAGTAATTCAACCCACAACGGATTATATGGAAGCAGAAATCGGGTTTGAAAATTATGCAAGGCAACTAAAAATAAAATCACAAGAAGTAGATTGGGAAGCAGAAGCCAATGAATTTGAAGAAAGAGAAAATGAATTAAAAAAATTACGCACAAAGGGCAATATAAAAATCCTTGAGATTAATAAATAAACCATTAAAACTTTAATCAAATGAAAACACAAACCATTACCATATCCTCTGGCAACATCCATGATCCAGTGTTGGAAGAAATGATGCAAAAAAGAGATTCTGAACTTAAAGAATTGTCCAGAAAGAACGCCAAACATTTTGCAAAACGAAACCTTCCTGCTACAGACGGCGATAATCTTTCAAATTATACAGGCGAGATAAAAGCCGGTTATGAAAAACTGGCTGCGGATGTTTTTCATCATCTTCAACCGGCAGCTCATTTTCCTGAAGCTAAAATGGATGCTGATTATTTCAAAGAAATAGACAGAAACCTTGAGTCAGAGATAAGGGAAAAAGAAAACCAAAACCGGAATGACGAATATGAACTGGGAGAGTTTAACCACGGCAGTATCCCTTCAAGGATACGATATGCCGGTATTTCAACATCCATAATCACCGTAGGTGAAATCCTATTTAACACCAAAGCCTTCCAGGTAACAGGAGAAAATATGCTCTTTTCATTAATCCTATCCATTTGTATTTCCTTTGCTGTCTTTATCTTTTCTCATATCACCCCTTTCCTTTATAAAGGCGCAAAAACAAAATTTCAAAGGTGCATGGTTGTAATTGGTGCGTTGGCTTTCGTTATTGCTTTGTTTATCGCCCTTGCCATATTCAGGTCAATTTATCTCGCAAGCCATGATGTCCATATTGACCCGTTATATTTTGTCATCATTAACCTGTTCTTCTTTATTGTCTCAACACTCGTTTCATTCTTTGTTATGCCAACCTGGGCTGAAATCAAGATAAATGCAATACGGCTTAAAATTTACTATGCATTAAAGAAACGCAACAAGGAAATCGAGCTGTTAAAAATCGAAAGGGAAAAGATTAGAACAACCATACTTGAAAGAACAAAACTTCGCATACGGATTGCCCACCATGCAAACTATGCAGTGGACAGGATACGAAAAATGTACAGGGAGTCAGTAGAAATATTCAAAATAACAAACCTTACATTCCGCTCGGACAGGACAGCCCCCGATTGCTTTGGCGGGACAATCCCTGAACCCGATATTGAGGATTTTAATTATACGGTCATTACTACCAATAACAAACAACCATGAAAATAACTATCTGGATACTAATAACAGCAATAGCGGTAACATTAATTGTTTCCTGTACTATGCAAAAGCCGCCTACTACAGAAATAACGGTACTGTTTGATATTACCGATACCCAACTTGCCCAGCCAAATTCAGATGAAATCCTTGGCCTGTGTAATTTACAAAACAAATGGAATGGTGTCACGTTCCGTTTCATCGACCTGACAGATGTCAGTTACAACAGTATGTCAGTAGCAAGACTAGAAGCACAAAACGAATGGCTTTCCAATGAAATGGAACGGGACAAAGAAATCAAAAATTTCAAAAGTGAAGTTTCAACGATTATTGCCAACAAAAAAAATGACATGACAGGCAAAAATAATTCATCCATATATTTTCCCATTGTCAACGAATTAAATAGTTTAAGCAATTCCTATGCAGAAAAGAAAGTACTTATCATATATAGCGACTTAATGGAAAATACGGAAGCCTTATCATTTTACAGAAAAGAGGATTTGTCACTTTTAAAAGGTAACCCAATACAAGTGCAAGAAAAACTTGAAAAACTTACAGTGATAAATTCTCTTTCAGGAATAGATGTCTGGTTTATCTATCAACCCTTAAACAATAAAAGTGACCAAGATTTTCAAACAGTGTCTGGATTTTATAAAAGGTTATTGGAAAGCAAAGGGGCTAAAGTAACCGTATCTGCAAATATTTCACTTTAAAACAAAATACAATGAGAACAGTAGGAAAGATATTATGGACAATCATAAAATTGTTATTCAAGATTTTTCTGATCCTTCTTTGGGGATGTTGCAGGATTGCCGAGTTATTCTTTCAACAAATAAATGCATTCCTTCAGTACATTATTACCAAGCGCCATAACACGCAACACAAATGATCATCGAACAACTTTTCATATTAATCATTAAACTCATCGAAAGCCTTTTCAAAGGTTTATTTGAACTGGTAACACTCGCTTTTAGGTTTATCCCAAAAAAGAAAGAATCCTATAATGCTGAATTTGCCTGGTTTGGTTCGCTCTTGTCCGGCAGGCATTATGGCTTTTGCTTAAACGGCAGAAAAAATCTTTCTGTCAAAAATTCATATCAAAATGCTGTGATAATTGGCGGGACAGGAATGGGAAAATCAACTGTGGTACTTATTCCATCCCTTTTCACGATGAAAGGAAGTTTTGTTATCCATGACCCATCAGGTGAACTTTTTTCCAAAAGTGCAGGCTATCTAAAACAAAAAGGATATGATATTAAGGTATTGAATTTTGCTAATCCTGAAAACTCATCCGGCTATAACCCGCTTGCAAGGGCAAAGAATTCGTCAGAAGTCCAAAAAGTAGCTTCCATGTTGGTTGAAAATACTTTGGGCGGAAAATCAAAAGACCCGTTTTGGAACATTCAGGCCACTTCACTCCTGTCCGTGCTTATCAGCATCCTAAAAACTCAAAGTACAGAATACCAAAATTTTTACAATGTGCGCCAATTACTAAACCGCTTGGGAGGCAACCCTGAATATGTAGATGCCCTTTTTAGCAAATTTGCAACGGAAGAGTTATTTGCCGAATACAAATCGTTCATTGCGTATGATGAAAAAGTCGTCAGCGGGGTCATTGCTACCTGCAAAGCGGCGCTTCAGGTATTTAATGACGAATTAGTTGCCAAAGTTACTTCACAGGATAACCTGAATTTTCAGGATTTTCGAAACAAGCCCACTGCCTTATTCATTCAAAACTCGGTAGCTGATCAAAAATATTACAGTATCTTAACTTCAATCCTCTTTGAACAATTTTTCTCATTTATCCTTTCACGTTTTCCAAAAAATAATGAAAACGATATTTGGCTTTTGATTGACGAGGCTTCCTCACTCAATCTCCCAACACTGCCTTTGGCTGTAGCAAATGT
>CAVSGB010000243.1:0-6874 GCA_963726845.1 uncultured Bacteroidota bacterium
CCTTAAGTGGTTTCGCTTTTTTTGTATATTAAAATTATAAATTACCCTATTTTTGAAAGCCCTATCATTATTGGGTTGTAAGTACTTCATTTCGTTTATCGTATTATATAGTATAAAATTTAAAAAAATATTAATATGAAAACAAGTATTGGAGCTGAAAAATTTATCCTTTGGATAAGAAATGAGAAAATCGCTGATAATGCTACAACAAGAGTAATAGGTAGAATGATTTTCCGTGTTATTAATGAGTATGGAGGAAAATTGACAGTAAAAAGTCAACCGTGCATTTGGACGAATTTTGAGGTTCAAAAATTCAAGGTTGATAAATATGGCTTACCTAAAACTGCGACTCTGTATGAACTTGAAATTAAAAGTATTGAGCTTGTGTATAAAAAAATATTTAATCACTTCTCACATTAATTTTTTAAAACAATATAGCAGGGAATTACTGTATTTAGTTTCCTGCTATTCCATTTATAAATGTTTCTACAAAATTCAAAATCTTTTTTAGGATTCTGTCACCTGTTTTTTTTCGTTCTAAAACTGATGGTTGTTCGCCTTCGAGCAAATCCAAAATCTCGTCACGCAACGGTTCTCTTTCGGCATATAAATATTCTTCAATCAGTGCTTGTGTTTTAATTTCTGAAATGTTTTCTTCTTTTAACAGTTGATTGAATGCTTTTTGTTGTTCTTCATTCCAGAATTTTTCAAATGATGGTTGAATATCTTCAGACTCCTCAATAACTGGTAAATTCTCAAGTATGAATTTCTCAATCAACTCACGTTTGCTACGTAAATGTGCTTCCGAATTGAGTAGGTTGAATATTTCTTTTTCAGTTTGCGAAACATCAGCTTTTACCTTTGATTTCAGTTTAATAAGTAGTTGAATGATGTAAGCTACATTGATTTCATCACGGTGAATTAGTTCAAGTTCAAAATCAACATCTTCCAAAATGGCAACTTTCTCTTTTTGATGGTTTGATTTTACTTTATCATACAGGTCAAGGTATTTGCTTTTGTAATCCTCAAAAAGCTGGTCGCCCATTGCTAAATCTTCCCATTTAAAATCAGCAAAGGAAGTTAGAATATTTTTTACCCGCATTAATTCCCTAAATGCTTTGATAAATTCTAACTCATCGTTTTCTGTGTTTAAATTATTAACGCTGTTTACGGTTGGGGTGATTTTTAGCAAGGCAATAAACGCTTCATTAAACTTCTTTACATAATCCTCATAAGGCTTCATTATAATTTCCTCAATAGCTTCTTTGTTACTAAATAAGGTTATCGCTTCATCAGTTGCATTTTTTAGGTTTCTGAATACAACTATATTGCCTTGGGATTTTTGTTCATTCAGTATTCGGTTGGTTCGTGAATACGCTTGTATTAACCCATGATATTTAAGATTTTTGTCTACATATAAAGTGTTCAATGGTGGACTATCAAAACCAGTAAGGTACATATTTACAACAAGCAGAATATCAATTTTTCGTTCCTTGACTTTTTTTGAAATGTCGTTGTAATAGTTGTAAAAATCTTCACTTGTTTTGGTAGAATAGCTCACTCCAAACATTTTATTGTAATGTTCAATGTACTCGTCTAATTTTTCTCTGCTGTGTGCTTGCATTCCATATAATGCACGTGGTTCTTCCACTACAGATAATTTTTCAGGAATAAAACCGTTTGCATCTGCATCGTCTTCATTTGCTACATAACTGAAAATAGTAGCAATATTTAGTTTGTGTTCTCCTACCAATTTTTTCTTATAAAAAAGATCATAGTATTTTATCAACGTTTCAATACTGCTAACACAAAACATAGCAGTAAATTCTTTACTATGAGTTTTGCGATTGTGATTGGCCAAGATATAATCGACAATTTTTTCTAATCGAATGGGCGATTCCATCAGCTCTTTGGTGTCGATATCTTCTACCTCAATATCAATTTCCGTGGCACTTTCCTTTTTCTTATACCTACCTACATATTCAACAGAAAACTTTAAAACGTTTTCATCTCTGATGGCATCGGTAATTACATACTTGTGCAAGCAATCGCCAAATAAATCTTTGGTAGTACGTTTACCCTTTTCATTTTTGACTGAGTTGTCGACAAAAATGGGAGTACCTGTAAAGCCAAACATTTGTGGTTCATTGAAAAATTTATTTATTCGATTATGGGTTTCCCCAAACTGCGAACGATGACACTCATCGAAAATGAAAACAATGCGCTCGTTTCTTAGTTTCTCCATTTTATCTAAACACTGCCTCTTACTAATAGCAGTATTTAATTTTTGAATGGTAGTAACAATAAGCTTTGTATCATCAGTAAACTGCTCGACCAAAGCTTTTGTATTGTCTGTACCATCGATACTCCCCTTACTAAAACTGTTGAATTCTTTGGTAGTTTGGTAATCTAAATCCTTACGGTCGACAACGAACACATCCTTTTTAATTTTAGGGAGATTGGTAAGAATTTGACTTGCCTTGAATGAGGTAAGTGTTTTACCCGAACCAGTAGTATGCCAGATATATCCATTGTTGCGACTATGCATTACTTTATCAACAAGAGCTTCTACTGCAAAATACTGGTAAGGGCGCAGCACCATCAATATTTTATTTGTTTCGTTAAGAACAATGTACTTACATATCATTTTCGATATATGACATGGTTCTAAAAAATCAGATGTAAAACCATTTAGAATATTAGTAAGACGCTTGTTTTCTTTATCAGTCCAGTAGAATGTTTGTTTAAAAGATTGAAACCTATTGTTGGCATAATACTTAGTATTCACTCCATTGCTGATAACGAAAATTTGTAAGTATTGAAATAAAGCTGAATTAGCCCCAAATGAATGACGCTGATAGCGGTTTATTTGGTTGAATGCTTCTTTTAGCTCCAATCCACGGCGTTTGAGTTCTATTTGCACCAATGGCAGTCCATTGATAATCAAAGTAACATCATAGCGGTTTTTATATTTTCCTTCAATGGTAACTTGATGAGTTACCTGAAACTGATTTTGGCACCAATGATCTGTATTAATAAACTCGTAATAAAGGTTATCACCATTATCCCTTACTATATGTTGTTTTTCCCTGAGAGTTTTGGCTTTTTCGAAAACTGAACCCTTGCTCAGAATATTGAGGGCTTTTTCAAATTCAGTGTTAGAAAATTGAATATTGTTGTGCTTTTCTAATTGACTTTTAAGATTGGCAAGAAGTTCTTTTTCGTCTTTGATATTTACCAAACCATATCCCAATTTTTGAAGTTGCTCTACCAGTTGGTCCTCTAATATCTGTTCAGGTTGCTTAGCCATAGTTTATTGCCAAAGTGGTTCGTTTTGCCAATTAAGCAGATTCCCTTTCCCATCAGAATGAATACCTAAAAACTTAATAGGTACATTGGGGTGTTTTAAGAACAATGCATTAAGCTTATCTTTAAGACTATTCCCGGGATTAGCACGCAAAAGCATGTACCTTAAAATACAAATAAAATAGAACATTCTTTTGTTATTTTGAAAAGGAAGGTTAATCCATTTTCCTATAGGTTTCAAAAGTATATCTGGTTCTATTGCGAGATCTCTATTCCATAATCTTGAATGATGAGCACAAATATTCCTGATATATGTTAAAGCATGCAACCAAGATGTAAATACATTGTGATGTACTTCAAAAAAATCGGCAATACGTTTTTTATCACTATTGTTTTTTAGCCCTAAATACAAATGAGATAGCTCACCCATTGTAAGTAATTCTAAACACATCCAAGATGGAGGGTTCGAGGGTGTATTGTAATTATCTATATAGTGTTTTATAAAAACCTCTGGTGTACGTGCTGTTTTAGCTTTTGAAATAATAGCCTGGAATTCGGAATAAGGGTCGACTAGATTTCCAATTTTATTGTAATAAGGAGAAATAAACAAACTTCGATTGTCTTGCCAATGCGAATCATTATATTGCAGTGCCATATTGTAAATCATTTGTGTACGAATGGCTACTTCAATTCTTTCAATACAGTCAAATATTAACAATCTTAATTCTCTATCGAAAGTGTATGTGTCGATTATTTGGTTAAAAGTAATTCCATTATTAAATTTATCCTTTACCAGCTGATAAGGTAAAAAATATGCACTAAGTCGGTAATAGCTAATTTCTTGTATATAAGCCAATGCCTTTGGCTTGTCGTTAATGGTTAATCCCCTGCTTTCAAGCAATGATAATTGGTTTTGAAATGACAAAGGTGTTTTATTGTAAACTGTTTTACTCATTTATTGGAGTATAAAAGAAAAAACCCCCCAAGTGTGCATCGTAGAGAGGCATGGAAGGTGTATTATTATTAGTATTACGAACTTTCAGATAGAATGACCCGTTAGCTGATCTAAAGGGAAGCAAAACGGGTACTGTTAGTGCAAATATAATACATTTTTGATACGATATACTAAAACGTATAATTAAATTTACATCACATGCTCTATCATAAGGTTTTAGAGATGGTTCTAAGTGATATTGGAATTTTACGTAGTAACATTATTTATTATTTCTTCTACTATAAAGATTTAACTCAAGTTGTGAAGGTGAAATATTTTGTTCTTGAGCTTTTAATTTAGCATGTTCAATGATTCGCATATAATCTTTTTCATTTTTCATTTGGGTCCATGAAACAATCTTTTTAATTCTTAATTCTTTTTGAATAATTCTATCTACAGGGAAATGAGGTGGTGTTGGTATTCTTTCCAAACACCATAAATATTTTAAATACAAATTCAAAACCTTTTGGCTAATACCAAAATTCAGATTGCCATTTTGTAATGCATTATGAATGAGCTGACTTATTAGATAAATATTGTTCAGATGATTCTTATCAATGACTTCAATTTTATATTGCTTAGCAATATCTAAAACTAATTCATGAAGTTTATTTTTGAAATCTACTTTTTGCTTTTCTTTAATACCTTTTTGATAAATATTGGCACGTTGAAATGCTCCTGCTAATGTCAAATTCCAAATCTCAGATAATATAAATTGTTCTTTGGTCATATTTTAAATAAATCTTTTCATCAAAAATCTATTTCAAAGCTCTATTAGCTGCTTCGGATTGCTTTGTTAATCTATTTTAAACATGATAAAATGCTAAAAATTAAACTAGCAATAAATGAAGCAATGCTAATCCAAAGTGCCCATGCAGCATATTTAATTGCTTTTATGGCCTGTAAAGTTGCTTTTTGTGCTTGCTCGGTCGATTGCTTTTGACTACTTATAGCTAAATAGGCGGCATAACCTTGAGGCAACAATTCAACTCTATCGCCTGAAGAAAGTTTTATGAAATTCAAATCTTCCAAAACCTTATAAGTGCCTTCAGATTGTGAAATCTCAAATTTTGCTTTAAAATCACCAGTTGTTACAATATCCTTTTCAGCACACTCCTTTAAGATGTTGTAATGTAATTCTGCTTGGTTTCTCATAAAGCTATATTTTAACAAAACATTTTTTGCAACAATCCTTTTTTCCAAAGCTCGGTTTGTTTTATTTGCATTTGGCAATGGTTTATTTTTTCATCAATGCCAAAAAGAAATTTTGTAATTTTCAATTGCTCTCCAATCGTAGGAAAGTTAAATTCAATATTTGAAATTCTTTCTTGATTTAAATTTTCCTGAGCATTTCCTTGTGAAAGATTTTGAATCTCTATTTTAAATTCATCAAATTGATACTTTAGAAATAACACAGTTGATTCTTTTTCTTTTGGAATTATCCCTAATATACTATCGGGGAAACAAGCTTTAATTTTTAGAATTGTAGTTTCAGCAATATTTGCTGCAATTGTTATGCAAAGTGTATCTTCATTCCATAACTTGCTTTGTCTTAATCCTTCTTCAGAATAGGTTTGTGAGAATTTATCTAAAAACAATCCGGCATTCCTTATGTCACCTGTTTGAATAAACGGATAAACTCCTCCATAAAGGGAGGGTGCATTTCTCGGCCTATGTTTTGACTTCCCTCTTGCAATTATAGATACTTCTTTCAACTTCTTCTTTTCCCATTTTGGGAACTCTTTACCATTCTCATCCTTAAAGCGTAATTCTTGAGAGTATATTTTTTGCATTACTCCTTTTTTGTATTGTTCTAAAAGGGTTTTCTTTTGATTGAGTTCGGCTATTTTTCTGTCTAATACATTTAAAAAAGTCGCAATGCGGGTTTGTTCGGCTGTTGTTGGTGCAAAAATGCGGTCGTGCAAAACATATGCATTATTAATCTTCATATCGTTTTTTGCACCTTTCTTTACCAATGGACGCAAATAGCGGTTTGTATTTGCATCTAACGAAAAGTAATAATCTAAGAATGCACCATTAGCGATTTTGTTATTTACCTTATACACGGCATAAAGAGTAGATACGATACCGGTCTTGCTTTTATTGAGTTTTATAATACCATAAGGATTGGCTTTTAACGGACTTTTGGTGTAAACAATATCGCCAACTTCTACAACGTGGTATTGATGTACAGAAACACCTGCATAACTTCTGCCTAAATGTTCAATTTGGTTTACAATCTGCAATGGTTTTTTCCCCGATAACTTCATGACAGCAGTTTACCGGGAGTTGTGAAGTTATTATCATTGATGCTTTTTTATGGCGATCTTCTATTATTTCCATTAGTGCTGAACGGTTTTGATTATCCATAGACAGTAGTCCAAAATCATCCAGGATTAGTAAGTCCTGCCGTTCTATCCGTAATATTTCACGTATATATGATCCATCTGCCTTGCCCATTTTTAACTTTGAAAACAGTTTGGCCATATTTGCATAGAAGACTTTAAAACCAAGTGTGCAGGCTTGATGTCCAAGAGCAGTAGCCAGATGACTTTTACCTATTCCAGTGCTTCC
>CAVSGB010000244.1:0-8360 GCA_963726845.1 uncultured Bacteroidota bacterium
ACCCACCTTGTTGCGGAATTTGATAGCATCGCAAACAGATTTTTCAATTGTATAAATAACAATTTTTTCACTATTGGATATTATTTCGATTTTACCCAACGAATAATATTCATCACTCCAATAATACAGCTTAACCGGAGGGTATGGGGGCAAAACGAGCTTTGATTTATGCTGGATTGCCATGTGATAATCTAAAGATACTTGCGTTGCTAGGCTGTAATAATGCCAAGCTGAAAACAAACACAACACTCCATTAGGCACCATACGGCATATTTCAACCCAATCATTGTTATTAGCCATGAGCGTGTGTTTGTACATACCACGTTTTACCATGAGCACTTCACCATTATCTACCATTCTTTTAAGCTGGTAATGCAAGGCACGGCTGCTAAGCTGGTTGCTTTGCAGATAGCCTTTTTGTATTTTAAATATATCAGCGATATCTTTTTCCATCGTTTTTGTTTTGCGTAAAATTACGGCAATTGTTATTATTTGCCGTATAATTATGCAAGCTATTTAATATTTTTCTTTTTGTCTTTGATAACCAAATTTTTAAGTGATATTCGTTATTTTTCAAACAGGTCGTTGAGGTTGATCAAAGTATAAGTGAATAATTTACCACAATATTTTTCGGCCTTTTCGCAAAATGAAATGAAACTTTTGAAACTGGCCTGGAATCAGAAAATACCTGATAGTCCTCTGACGATTGGTTTACATTAATTGTTTTACCAGTTAAGTTAGCACGATGAATATTTATTCCAATAAAGTCCGTTTTCTTCACGGCCAGAATTAAACGAAAGATAATTGTCTTTGTCGAAATCTCGAATGACCGTAACTGTCTGAGATTCCACCAAAGCTTTATACTTGCCCTGATGTAAACCAAGTTGATAGGAGTTGATGTATTGCCCTTCTTTTAAAATTGCTGTACCTAATGGGCTTAACGGGTGATTGAGGTAGTATAAGCCAGGATCGGTAGTAGCTTCAAGAACGTAAAATGTCCATTGGCCTTTGCACTTCCACATAACGACTATGAAATCATCGAAGGAGTTTGGGATACGGTTGTCGTTTCGGATGCCAATGATGTTGAGGTTGTATGGTTTGGTGTCGGATTCAAATATTTTGTATCCTTTGGTTTTTAAAGCATTGTAGACGGAATTGAAGGTTATTTATTCCATAGTTATTTATTTAATAAGTAATTTTCCCTCAAACTTTTTTATTCGCTAACGCTCATGAGAACGCTGCGCTTAGTTGTCGAAAAAAGTTTGCAAAAACTCTTGACTGCTTAAACGCGTTCCTCCGCCCGAAGGCGGATTCACTTGAATGGAACGCAGTCGAAATGGAATTTTTTGTTTGACGGCTGCGCCGATGGATGAACGACAACTATCTGATATGGAATTATATTTTTGATGCTTTGCAGCCATTGACTATATTTCAGTGAGGTTTCTATTATTCTAATTAGATTCTTTTGTCTTTTGAATTTGAATCGAATGCAATAAGGTTAAACTGTTCTCTTAACCTGCTTCTGACCCTTGTGCCATAAATATCTTCAATTTCGCTGCTGTTTAGGTTGTTGGTTAAATGTGTAATCATTTGGCGTGAAATGAAGAGATCGTATCTTGAAAGTAAGATTTCGGCCATTACATTGCAATCATCACCATAGTACTTTAAATTGTTTTCAGTGCCCAGGTCATCAAAGCAATAAACTTTCGGAAGTTCGTTTTTGAATGATTGTTTACTGTACTTGTGGATAACTGAATAACCTTCTTTAATGAACTCAAAACTAATATCGCGACAGGATTTTAAAATATATCTTTCTTCAATATCCTGGAAGTATTTAAGTATATTCATTAATGATGTTTTGCCACAACCGACCGGCCCTGAAAGTAATATGCCTTTTCGGAATGAAATGTCGTATTTCTTAGCTCCTATTGTGTCTTTAAGAAAATAAACCAGCAATTTGAAAATGATTTCGTAATCCTCAGCAAATACCTTGAATGAGAAATGATATAGTTTCTTCCCGGTGGATTCGATTTGTGAAAGATACTTGGTGAAGTCAAAGGAGGGGTTCATTCTTTAGAAGTTTATTGAATGACAAAATTTTGAAAATTCTATTTTCATTTCTTTTGTCGCAACAACAGAAACGAAACAAAGAAAAATGCTTGACTGCGTGAACGCATTCCGCCTATCGGCTTCACTTGAATGGCACGCAGCCGATAAGGAATTTTTTGTTTGACGGCTTCGCTGGAAGAAAATCTCACCCCACCTCTTCATGCTTCGACTCAGCTCAGCAACCAAGAGAGGTGATTTAAAGGGGTTCTGCATAATTTTTATTGTTAGGGCTGGGTTTGGGTGTTTTGGGCATTGGAAAATGTTTTGGGAAATCTTTTGGAGGTATGAAATTTTTGCTGTTCAATATCCAATTCCGGGCAGTCGGCTTGCCAATTCTTCATCGGACTTTTACCACCTACTTTCCAACCATTGCTTTCGAAATGATTAAAGAATTTTTTGGCTTCGATTTCCGGGCTTCGCTCGGACATGAAAAAAGTTATTACTTTATTGAGCGATGGCCGCAACATATTTTTTCTGCTCCTGGCCCTGTTTTTTTTCTTTTTGATTTTTTTGTCTTCTTATTTTCAGAATTTAAAATTTGATTAACATTTTGTGAGTTTTGCTCTCTATATGTTTTATTGTTTATAATGTTTATATTATGTTTATTATAAGGATGCACTGCTTGAGCACGGCTTGTATCACTTTTGCCACTACCCTGATGCAGTGCTTGAGTATTGCTTGTATCAAAAATGCACAAGCTTATTTTACTAGCAATTAAATTGCTTTTTGATGGCACATAAATGATAATATGAAAATGAGAATCTCGTAAATACTTTTATTTACGGGGTTTTAGTGTTTTTTAGTGTGTTAAATTATGGAGCTGGCGGGAGTCGAACTAACTTCTTATAATAGCTATTAATATTGAATTTTTAGAATTGAACTCAAGAATGGTAACCGATTAGTTCACCAAGAATTTACTTTTTTTGAAGAAAAAAGTTTTAAAATCATCTTAAAGAAAATACAAAAATTGCTACTCAACTTACCCAAAGTTATAAATAATTTGGGAATGTTGGAATGTAAGAGTGTAAGATAGTATTTTTGAAATTACCCTTTGTAATTTAAAATCAGATAAATTGAAGCTTTTTAAGACGCTGATTCAATAAGACAGTATATTTTTCTTTCATCTCTTTTGAAGAAAAACTTATTTCAATCATTTGCATCCATTGTGGGATGGCTTGTTTTATGTCCTCAATTGTTCTATCAATTATTTTATCCGGGATTTGACAACGTTGTTTTCCAAAATAATTCACCAGGTTATTGAGGGTTAAGTTTTCTTCTTGCCGTCAATAGGTAAAGCAATTTCTTCTATATCACCTTTAAGTACAATTGTAGTATTAAGTAAGTCATATGCTGGCGAAAATTCAACTTTGTCGCCGTTACGTATTACCGAATAATTTTTTAAATGCATATCTTCATTTCCAACCAGGTAATTAAAAAGTACTAATTGAAAAAGCTTTACTTTTTCAATTGAAGGAAATGTAAAGTATTCATCTATGAGCTTTACAATTTTTTCCATAGTGTAATTATACTTGGTATCCCTGCTTAATCCAGATAATTGGGCAAAATCTTCTACTGGTACCCTGGTTTTGTGCCCAATTCTGTCAAATCGTTTAATAAAATAGGTTAGGGTTTTGTCTTTGGAATATACAAGACCATGAAGCGGTACATTAATACCAATTATTTTAGCAAGGCGCATAGTCAAATCTTCATTCTGAGGAAGTTCTGGGAATAAATGATGTTGCGGCTTTAGGATGTATTTCCCATTTTTATCAACAATCTCAAAACATTCTTCTTTAATATTGAGAATTGCACTAAGCTTGGGTTGTACACCTTGAATTGACATTTTTGTAGCACGCTCCATAGCTTCTTGTCTCTGCTGCTCTGCCGTGTAATCTAATGGTTTTAAATCATTCAAGTTTTGGGATAGTAGTTTTAATCCTTTCTCACTGTAAAGTTTTTTACCGCTTGGTTCATATGAAATTGGGCAGGTCATTATTAAAAATTTCTTTTACAGTAACAGCGCCAACCATATCCTCACTACAGCTATAAGTTGTGAGAATAAATCGTTTTTATCGATTTTTTTAAACTTCAATAGGCCTTCCATTTGATAACCTTCAGGTAGCAATCCATCAAAAAAAGAAGGGAATTCATTATATTCAAATTTTAAATTCTTTAATGGCATTGTCAAAGAAATTGGTTTACCAGTATAACTTTGATTGTATTCAAATATATAATGACTTCCATGCTTTAGCTCAGTAAGTAAACCTGCCTCTTTTCCTTGAAAATATATTTTAGCTTTTCTCATTGTTGTTAATTAACTTATCCATCAACTGACTCTCAAGCTTGACTTTTATATTTAAAACTCTTAAGATTTTACGCAATGTATTGAGCTGAACAGTTTCCTTGCCTTTCTCAATATCAAATACAACAGTTTTGCCAACGTTAGCAAGTTCTGCAAGTTTTAATTGGTAGACCTGCAGCCTTCCTGTGATGTTTTATTACTTTGGCTAAGAATTCAGGTTCAAACATAATATTACTGTTATGGCAGCAAATATACTATAATTAATTCAAATTCATAATAAAAATCACATTTATTTACTGCTATAGCATTATAAAATCAATTATTATAATATATTAGCCAAATAGTTATTTGAAATTACTGCTTTAACGGTATTTTAATGAATGCAAGTATAGCGACTGAATCGATTTAGAGAATGGAGCTTCTCTTGCTCCATATTGTTAAAAGTGAATGAGTGCAATTTACATGGAGCGAATTCGCTTTCTCTTCTATACTTCATTTTAAAAGCAACTATGGTTCGATAATTAGAATATAATTCGGTTTCAGTTCATTGCAATCCTATTCGAATGAGGATAAACAGGTAATAAGTTCTTTTCATCGGCCTTCAGTCCATCGTTGAAAAAATACATCGTAAACACTATAATACTGTACGCCTTATGTGTCGAACTCATTATAAACAAGTTCGTATCCCTGTAATGTTTTGAGCGACCGCAAAACGGTAGCAGAAGTTCCAAGGTGAAATTTATTTAAAAATTCCTTTGAAGTAGGTTGATAAACTCTTACTGTATGTGCTATTGCCTTTAACAATTGCCATTGAGGGTTTGTGAGCATATTTCTATAAGCGAAAAACACCGCTTCCTGCTCTTTTAACAAAAGATATGCCTCCTGTTTCCATATTGTGGCAGTTACTTTTAAAGGGGTGGCAACAAATACACGGTTGCATAATTGTTGTACATAAAACGTATGTGTATTCGACCATTCAAGTATGTCGCTTGCAATAACAGGACTAATTTCTTTTTTATATTTATGGAACAAGAATACTATAAAATCCTTATAAACCTCTTGGTTCAGCTTTTCAAGCTTCGTCATTAATGTACTTCTGAAAAACGGACGTTTTGGCGACGTAAAAAGTTCGTTCATTAAATGTTGTTGGCTACCAGAAAATATAAATGTCACGTTTTTCAATTGTTACATTCGAGTGCGAAGCCACGCATCGTTATTTTTCTCAGGATAGTTCAGTATTTGTTGAAATTCGTCTATAGCAACAATGGTTTTGAATTCTTGTTTTTCAAGAAATTGTAATACAGAACTTAGATTTGACTCAATATCTTTCGGTTTAAGTTCAAACGAAGCTTGCGGTGCACCTGTGAGGGTATCATAACTGATTACAGGGCGTAACGATTTAATAAATTTCCAAAATATACCACCCAAGCTGCTTTTTTCCGGAATAGAATTTATTATTGATGTTGCCAGCAAATTTAAAAATTGGGCTAGGTTTTCTGTTTCAAGGATGTCAATGTAAATTCCTTTCCATCCGTGTGGCAATTTGGACAAAAGATGATGCATTAATCCGGTTTTTCCAATACGTCTTATAGAAATTAACGTGGTTGAATTGCCATTTTGCATATTGCTGATTAGCCTGGCCGTCTCTTCCTGTCGGTCGCAAAAATATTCTGCTCCATGATAAGTAGTGTTATGTTAATTGTAATATGACGTAATTTAATTATATATTTGTAAAAAAACAAATGATACGTTATACAGTTAAATTAACTAAAGACGAGGTAGCGGAGCTAAAAGGCATAATAAATAAAGGTTCTCATACATCTCAAACATTTCGGGCCGCTTACATTCTGCTGAATTGTGATGAAGGGGAGTTCTCAGAAAAAGTAACCAATGAGCAGATAAGCAAAATCCTTAAGATTGGCATGCGAACGATTGATAGGGTAAAAAAAAGACTTATAGAAGAAGGACTTGATGCTTGTTTGGAAAGGCAACCCACACAAAGAGTATATGAAAAAAAGGTAGACGGAGATATTGAAGCAAAATTAGTAACATTATGTTGCAGTGAACCACCCAAGGGCTATGCCAAATGGTCATTGCGTCTACTGGCAGATAAGATGGTAGAATTAAAATACACAGAAAGTATTTCACATGTAACAGTAGATAAAGTACTAAAAAAAACGAGCTTAAACCTTGGAAGGTCAAGGGTTGGGTAATACCACCCGATAAAAATAGTGAGTTCGTAGCCAATATGGAGCGGGTATTAGATGTTTACAAAAGGCCTTACAGTAAAGATTATCCAGTAATTTGTATGGATGAATCGCCCAAACAATTAATAGAAGAAGGCAGGTCATCAATAGCGATGAAACCAGGGCAAGATGCCAGGGTTGACTATGAATATGTACGTCATGGCGTGGTTAATATATTTATGGCCAATGAACCACTCCAAGGGAAGCGCTTTGTTGAGGTTACCGAATTCAAAACAAAAAAAGATTGGGCTTTATTTGTAAAAAAGATTGCCGATGAACAGTATTCTGATGCAAAAAGAATCTCATTAGTAATGGATAATTTTAAAACACACGCTGCGTCAGCTTTTTATGAAACCTTTGAACCTGAAGAGGCAAAAAGAATATGGGACAGGTTTGAATTTGTGTTTACTCCCAAACATGGAAGCTGGCTCAATATGGCGGAAATAGAATTACATGTTTTAAATGGACAATGCTTAAACAGGCATATTTCAAGCATTACTATTGTTAAAGAAGAAGCAGAAGCATGGCAGTTAAACAGAAACAACAAAAACAGCAAGATTGATTGGCAATTTACAAATAAGGAGGCGAGGGTAAAGCTAAAAAGACTTTATCCGTCAATTTATATTTAACATAACACTAGATTTAAAGAATCCTATTAATCTAAATTACTAAAATATTGGGAATGACCGAATACAAAGAGAAACTTAACAGCTTTGCTTCACGACTTAAAAATGAGATACCTCAAAGTCCAATTCAAGAAATACGGCCTATAACAAAAAACTCTATAGTTAAAGAAGCAGAAACTCAACTAAATATTTGGATTTCAAAATCAATTATGAAGAGTCTAAAACGGCATACATTGGAACACGACAAAACCATTAAAGATTCTGTTATTGAAGCTATCACAAATTATCTGGAAAGTTAAAACAAACTAAAATCATAAAAAATGAAACGAAAAGTACACAAGAGCGAAATAATTGCTGGAGCAAATCATCAAATTAATGCTACTTTTATTACACTTCAGGGCGATTTTCATCTGATTTTGATTTTTCCGATGAATTTGCATAATAATGAATATCTTTATATTTCTATTGATGGTGGCGCTAATTATACAAAAGCAGGATTGACAGCCGATACATCTAATGACGTTAGACTGGAAACAAATCCTAAAACTGAAGGAGATTTATGGGTTCCTATTTATGGACAATCGGCAAGTGCAAATGGATTATATCATTCGATAAATTCAGGTACAACATTTACCAAAATACCTAATGTCCAACAAGCTACTCTGTGTCTCTTGGCAGGGAAGAACCAGATAAACAATACCCGACTATTTACTTTTACGGGTTAATAAATAATAAATGGGGTGTTTATCAATCAACAGACACTGCAAAAACCTGGGTGAAAATAAATGATTCTCTGCATCAATATGGGTGGATAGACTTTGTAGTTGCTGATGAACGTACTTTCGGAAGAGTATATCTTAGTCCTAACTGTATGGGTGTACCATATAGTCAATTGAAATATGACTGTCATGGCGATTCAGGTGGTACAGCATATTCTGACTGGTGTGGAGAATGTGTTGGCGGAAAAACTGGCAAAATTTCAACTTGCCTGGATTGTAAAGGTGACACAAATGGCACAGCTTTTAAGAGATAGTTGTGGCAAGTGTGTTGGCGGTAACACGGGTTTATATCCTTGTT
>CAVSGB010000245.1:0-6147 GCA_963726845.1 uncultured Bacteroidota bacterium
TTTCAAATAGTTTTTCAACACTTCAGATGTTATGTCCATACCCACCTTGTTGCGGAATTTGATAGCATCGCAAACAGATTTTTCAATTGTATAAATAACAATTTTTTCACTATTGGATATTATTTCGATTTTACCCAACGAATAATATTCATCACTCCAATAATACAGCTTAACCGAGGGACGGGCAAAACGAGCTTTGATTTATGCTGGATTGCCATGTGATAATCTAAAGATACTTGCGTTGTGAGGCTGTAATAATGCCAAGCTGAAAACAAACACAACACTCCATTAGGCACCATACGGCATATTTCAACCCAATCATTGTTATTAGCCATGAGCGTGTGTTTGTACATACCACGTTTTACCATGAGCACTTCACCATTATCTACCATTCTTTTAAGCTCGTAATGCAAGGCACGGCTGCTAAGCTGGTTGCTTTGCAGATAGCCTTTTTGTATTTTAAATATATCGGTTTATATCTTTTTCCATCGTTTTTGTTTTGCGTAAAATTACGGCAATTGTTATTATTTGCCGTATAATTATGCAAGCTATTTAATATTTTTCTTTTTGCTTTGATAACCAAATTTTTAAGTGATATTCGTTATTTTTCAAACAGGTCGTTGAGGTTGATCAAAGTATAAGTGAATAATTTACCACAATATTTTTCGGCCTTTTCGCAAAATGAAATGAAACTTTTGAAACTGGCCTTAATCAGAAAATACCTGACAACCCTGTCACGATTGGTTTACATTAATTGTTTTACCAGTTAAGTTAGCACGATGAATATTTATTCCAAGAAGTCCGGTTTCTTCACGGCCAGAATTAAACGAAAGATAATTGTCTTTGTCGAAATCTCGAATTACTGTAACTGTCTGAGATTCCACCAAAGCTTTATACTTGCCCTGATGTAAACCAAGTTGATAGGAGTTGATGTATTGCCCTTCTTTTAAAATTGCTGTACCTAATGGGCTTAACGGGTGATTGAGGTAGTATAAGCCAGGATCGGTAGTAGCTTCAAGAACGTAAAATGTCCATTGGCCTTTGCACTTCCACATAACGACTATGAAATCATCGAAGGAGTTTGGGATACGGTTGTCGTTTCGGATGCCAATGATGTTGAGGTTGTATGGTTTGGTGTCGGATTCAAATATTTTGTATCCTTTGGTTTTTAAAGCATTGTAGACGGAATTGAAGGTTATTTATTCCATAGTTATTTATTTAATAAGTAATTTTCCCTCAAACTTTTTTATTCGCTAACGCTCATGAGAACGCTGCGCTTAGTTGTCGAAAAAAGTTTGCAAAAACTCTTGACTGCTTAAACGCGTTCCTCCGCCCGAAGGCGGATTCACTTGAATGGAACGCAGTCGAAATGGAATTTTTTGTTTTGACGGGTGCTTTGATGGATGAACGACAACTATCTGATATGGAATTATATTTTTGATGCTTTGCAGCCATTGACTATATTTCAGTGAGGTTTCTATTATTCTAATTAGATTCTTTTGTCTTTTGAATTTGAATCGAATGCAATAAGGTTAAACTGTTCTCTTAACCTGCTTCTGACCCTTGTGCCATAAATATCTTCAATTTCGCTGCTGTTTAGGTTGTTGGTTAAATGTGTAATCATTTGGCGTGAAATGAAGCAGATAATTGTATCTTGAAAGTAAGATTTCGGCCATTACATTGCAATCATCACCATAGTACTTTAAATTGTTTTCAGTGCCCAGGTCATCAAAGCAATAAACTTTCGGAAGTTCGTTTTTGAATGATTGTTTACTGTACTTGTGGATAACTGAATAACCTTCTTTAATGAACTCAAAACTAATATCGCGACAGGATTTTAAAATATATCTTTCTTCAATATCCTGGAAGTATTTAAGTATATTCATTAATGATGTTTTGCCACAACCGACCGGCCCTGAAAGTAATATGCCTTTTCGGAATGAAATGTCGTATTTCTTAGCTCCTATTGTGTCTTTAAGAAAATAAACCAGCAATTTGAAAATGATTTCGTAATCCTCAGCAAATACCTTGAATGAGAAATGATATAGTTTTTTCCCGGTGGATTCGATTTGTGAAAGATACTTGGTGAAGTCAAAGGAGGGGTTCATTCTTTAGAAGTTTATTGAATGACAAAATTTTGAAAATTCTATTTTCATTTCTTTTGTCGCAACAACAGAAACGAAACAAAGAAAAATGCTTGACTGCGTGAACGCATTCCGCCTATCGGCTTCACTTGAATGGCACGCAGCCGATAAGGAATTTTTTGTTTGACGGCTTCGCTGGAAGAAAATCTCACCCCACCTCTTCATGCTTCGACTCAGCTCAGCAACCAAGAGAGGTGATTTAAAGGGGTTCTGCATAATTTTTATTGTTAGGGCTGGGTTTGGGTGTTTTGGGCATTGGAAAATGTTTTGGGAAATCTTTTGGAGGAATGAAATTTTTGCTGTTCAATATCCAATTCCGGGGGGTATGGCTTGCCAATTCTTCATCGGACTTTTACCACCTACTTTCCAACCATTGCTTTCGAAATGATTAAAGAATTTTTTGGCTTCGATTTCCGGGCTTCGCTCGGACATGAAAAAAAAGTTATTACTTTATTGAGCGATGGCCGCAACATATTTTTTCTGCTCCTGGCCCTGTTTTTTTTCTTTTTGATTTTTTTGTCTTCTTATTTTCAGAATTTAAAATTTGATTAACATTTTGTGAGTTTTGCTCTCTAGATGTTTCATTGTTTATAATGTTTATATTATGTTTATTATAAGGATGCACTGCTTGAGCACGGCTTGTATCACTTTTGCCACTACCCTGATGCAGTGCTTGAGTATTGCTTGTATCAAAAATGCACAAGCTTATTTTACTAGCAATTAAATTGCTTTTTGATGGCACATAAATGATAATATGAAAATGAAAAACCCCGTAAATACTTTTATTTACGGGGTTTTAGTGTTTTTTAGTGTGTTAAATTATGGAGCTGGCGGGAGTCGAACTAACTTCTTATAATAGCTATTAATATTGAATTTTTAGAATTGAACTCAAGAATGGTAACCGATTAGTTCACCAAGAATTTACTTTTTTTGAAGAAAAAAGTTTTAAAATCATCTTAAAGAAAATACAAAAATTGCCTACCTAACTTACCCAAAGTTATAAATAATTTGGGAATGTTGGAATGTAAGAGTGTAAGATAGTATTTTTGAAATTACCCTTTGTAATTTAAAATCAGATAAATTGAAGCTTTTTAAGACGCTGATTCAATAAGACAGTATATTTTTCTTTCATCTCTTTTGAAGAAAAACTTATTTCAATCATTTGCATCCATTGTGGGATGGCTTGTTTTATGTCCTCAATTGTTCTATCAATTATTTTATCCGGATTTGACAACGTTGTTTTCCAAAATAATTCACCAGGTTATTGAGGGTTAAGTTTTTCTTTCTGCCGTCAATAGGTAAAGCAATTTCTTCTATATCACCTTTAAGTACAATTGTAGTATTAAGTAAGTCATATGCTGGCGAAAATTCAACTTTGTCGCCGTTACGTATTACCGAATAATTTTTTAAATGCATATCTTCATTTCCAACCAGGTAATTAAAAATACTAATTGAAAAAGCTTTACTTTTTCAATTGAAGGAAATGTAAAGTATTCATCTATGAGCTTTACAATTTTTTCCATAGTGTAATTATACTTGGTATCCCTGCTTAATCCAGATAATTGGGCAAAATCTTCTACTGGTACCCTGGTTTTGTGCCCAATTCTGTCAAATCGTTTAATAAAATAGGTTAGGGTTTTGTCTTTTGGAATATACAAGACCATGAAGCGGTACATTAATACCAATTATTTTAGCAAGGCGCATAGTCAAATCTTCATTCTGAGGAAGTTCTGGGAATAAATGATGTTGCGGCTTTAGGATGTATTTCCCATTTTTATCAACAATCTCAAAACATTCTTCTTTAATATTGAGAATTGCACTAAGCTTGGGTTGTAACACTTCTGAATCGACATTTTTGTAGCACGCTCCATAGCTTCTTGTCTCTGCTGCTCTGCCGTGTAATCTAATGGTTTTAAATCATTCAAGTTTTGGGATAGTAGTTTTAATCCTTTCTCACTGTAAACTTTTTTACCGCTTGGTTCATATGAAATTGGGCAGGTCATTATTCAAAAATTTCTTTTACAGTAACAGCGCCAATCATATCCTCACCTACAGCTATAAGTTGTGAGAATAAATCGTTTTTATCGATTTTTTTAAACTTCAATAGGCCTTCCATTTGATAACCTTCAGGTAAGAACTCTATTTAAAAAAAGAAGGGAATTCATTATATTCAAATTTTAAATTCTTTAATGGCATTGTCAAAGAAATTGGTTTACCAGTATAACTTTGATTGTATTCAAATATATAATGACTTCCAGGTCTCAGCTCAGTAAGTAAACCTGCCTCTTTTCCTTGAAAATATATTTTAGCTTTCTCATTGTTGTTAATTAACTTATCCATCAACTGACTCTCAAGCTTGACTTTTATATTTAAAACTCTTAAGATTTTACGCAATGTATTGAGCTGAACAGTTTCCTTGCCTTTCTCAATATCAAATACAACAGTTTTGCCAACGTTAGCAAGTTCTGCAAGTTTTAATTGGCTCAGTCCTGCAGCCTTCCTGTGATGTTTTATTACTTTGGCTAAGAATTCAGGTTCAAACATAATATTACTGTTATGGCAGCAAATATACTATAATTAATTCAAATTCATAAGAAAAATCACATTTATTTACTGCTATAGCATTATAAAATCAATTATTATAATATATTAGCCAAATAGTTATTTGAAATTACTGCTTTAACGGTATTTTAATGAATGCAAGTATAGCGACTGAACCAATTTAGAGAATGGAGCTTCTCTTGCTCCATATTGTTAAAAGTGAATGAGTGCAATTTACATGAAGCTTACAAATTCCGTCTTCTTCTATACTTCATTTTAAAAGCAACTATGGTTCGATAATTAGAATATAATTCGGTTTCAGTTCATTGCAATCCTATTCGAATGAGGATAAACAGGTAATAAGTTCTTTTCATCGGCCTTCAGTCCATCGTTGAAAAAATACATCGTAAACACTATAATACTGTACGCCTTATGTGTCGAACTCATTATAAACAAGTTCGTATCCCTGTAATGTTTTGAGCGACCGCAAAACGGTAGCAGAAGTTCCAAGGTGAAATTTATTTAAAAATTCCTTTGAAGTAGGTTGATAAACTCTTACTGTATGTGCTATTGCCTTTAACAATTGCCATTGAGGGTTTGTGAGCATATTTCTATAAGCGAAAAACACCGCTTCCTGCTCTTTTAACAAAAGATATGCCTCCTGTTTCCATATTGTGGCAGTTACTTTTAAAGGGGTGGCAACAAATACACGGTTGCATAATTGTTGTACATAAAACGTATGTGTATTCGACCATTCAAGTATGTCGCTTGCAATAACAGGACTAATTTCTTTTTTATATTTATGGAACAAGAATACTATAAAATCCTTATAAACCTCTTGGTTCAGCTTTTCAAGCTTCGTCATTAATGTACTTCTGAAAAACGGACGTTTTGGCGACGTAAAAAGTTCGTTCATTAAATGTTGTTGGCTACCAGAAAATATAAATGTCACGTTTTTCAATTGTTACATTCGAGTGCGAAGCCACGCATCGTTATTTTTCTCAGGATAGTTCAGTATTTGTTGAAATTCGTCTATAGCAACAATGGTTTTGAATTCTTGTTTTTCAAGAAATTGTAATACAGAACTTAGATTTGACTCAATATCTTTCGGTTTAAGTTCAAACGAAGCTTGCGGTGCACCTGTGAGGGTATCATAACTGATTACAGGGCGTAACGATTTAATAAATTTCCAAAATATACCACCCAAGCTGCTTTTTTCCGGAATAGAATTTATTATTGATGTTGCCAGCAAATTTAAAAATTGGGCTAGGTTTTCTGTTTCAAGGATGTCAATGTAAATTCCTTTCCATCCGTGTGGCAATTTGGACAAAAGATGATGCATTAATCCGGTTTTTCCAATACGTCTTATAGAAATTAACGTGGTTGAATTGCCATTTTGCATATTGCTGATTAGCCTGGCCGTCTCTTCCTGTCGGTCGCAAAAATATTCTGCTCCATGATA
>CAVSGB010000246.1:0-5181 GCA_963726845.1 uncultured Bacteroidota bacterium
ATGAATAAAGCAACCGTAGCATATTGGGGGCATAAACACCTCTTCTTATTTGCAAAAACCTGTTGCCAGATTTGGCCGTCCACGATTCAGAAGTATAAGTGTTACTTTCATTTAATCTTTTATTTGTGAATTCAATTAAAGCTATTAAAATTATTTGGTGATGGGTCGAATTGGCTGATAAACCTTTGAGGTTTTAAAAACCTCAAAGGTTTTGCTGAAATAATCACCATTTTAACCCACAAACAATTTTTTAACACTTTTAGCTTTCTGGAAAATCTCATGACAAATTTAGACTGTCATTCACCGAAAGTAAAATTGTTTCGTGCAATCGGAAAAAAAGAATTTACTTTTTATCCAATAAACCGTGCATTGATTTTTATAATTTGCATTTTTTACAAATCAAGCAATATTTATGATAATAACCTTTAAGATAAAATGCAAATATATTACCAGAAATTATTGAAAAAAACTACAACCAATTATTTTCGACAGGTTTTGTTACTTTGAAAATACTTAAATTCTTTATTTATGGGAACACAATATAAATTTGAAAAGTATTACCTCATCCTGGTGGATTTATTCTTCCATTGCCACTTACAATTGTTATGTTATATTTTCGGTATAACCGGTTTGGCAATTTCCAATTTGCTTCTTATGTTTTGGCCCTGGGTATTTTATATGGTTATATTGTTCCGGGGTTAGCTATTAATGTTTTGCATTTATGGAAATTTACAGCCGTTGAAAGCAGGAAATTTTTTCATTCATCATGGGTTTATATATGCACCATACCTGGCACTTGTATTTTATATTGCTTTGCCGGAAAATGTCGTACTAACTGCAGGGAATATTATCCGGATAATTCTTTGCAACGCTTTTATTCAGTGCGTAGTATCCTGCCACCATGATATATGCGCCGTGAAAACCGGAATGGTATTTATAAATAATAAAGTAAGTCATCAGGGAAGAAGTCCGGTAGAGATTATAACCAATTTTGGGGTTATAGGTTTTGGCTTGGTCGGGGCTTCATTCGCGTTAAGTTGTTTAATTGCTTATTATTCTATAATTATTACAGGAAATGAAAGTTTAGGAAAATGGTTTAGTCTGCTCCTAATTGGATTTCTGATAATGTCAATATGTTCCTTCCCTTACATTATTAAAGAAAAAGCATATATCAATCCTAAAGTCCTTAAATACTTTAAGATTAAAAAGAAATAAGATATTGCTTAATTCTACTTAACAGATTATAAAAATCAACCTGTTTTTACCCTTAATCCCTAAAGGGAACATTGATTTTTCAGCTTTCACCCTTTAGCATGGGGCAAAAAAAGTAGAATTAACATCCAGGAAATAATAAGATTAGAATAAAACCTATTATTATTCGAAAAACTTATCTTTGCACCTGTTTTTTTATAACCTGAAAAAATTATAAAATAATGAATTTCACTGAACTAAGCGAACAGGAGCTAATCCGCCGAAATACGCTGGAAGAAATAAAAAAGCTTGGGATTGAACCATACCCGGCTGAAGGTTTCGATGTAAATGTTACTTCCAAAGATATACTCGATAAATTTAATCCTGATATTAAAAATTTCCAGGATGTCAGCATTGCAGGTCGTATTATGAGCCGCCGGATTATGGGAAGCGCATCGTTTGCCGAAATTCAGGACGAAAAAGGACGTATCCAGATTTACGTTAGGCGCGATGACATTTGCCCCGGAGAAAACAAAGATTTTTATAACACAGTATTCAAAAGGTTGTTGGATATAGGCGATATTATTGGTGTAAAAGGTTACGTGTTCGTCACGCAAATGGGTGAAATCAGCCTCCATGTGCGGGAAATAAAAATCCTCAGCAAATCTATCCATCCACTTCCTGTTGTAAAAGAAAAAGACGGCCAGGTATTCGATGCATTCACCGATCCCGAACAGCGCTATCGCCAGCGTTATGTCGATTTGATTGTAAACCCGCTGGTAAAAGAGATTTTCATCAAAAGGACGAAAATTATTAATACCATGCGCGAATTCTTCAATTCGAAGGGTTACCTGGAAGTTGAAACACCGATTCTGCAACCAATTCCGGAGGAGCAACTGCCAAACCATTTTCGACACACCATAATGCCCTCGACATTCCACTTTTTTTGCGAATTGCAAATGAACTTTATTTAAAACGTCTGATTGTAGGTGGTTTTGAAGGAGTGTACGAGTTTTCGAAAGATTTTCGTAATGAAGGTATGGACCGTTCGCACAATCCGGAATTCACTGTAATGGAAATCTATGTAGCATACAAGGATTATTTCTGGATGATGGATTTCACCGAAGAAATGATCGAACGTGTTGCGCTTGCACTTCACGGTAAAACACAGATGCAGGTAGGCGAAAATATTATCGACTTTCAGCGTCCGTTTCGCAGGTTAACTATGGTTGATGCCATTAAGCAATTTGCCGGAATTGATATTAAAGATAAAACGGAAGAAGAGCTGAGAAAAATTTGCAGGGATTTGGGTGTTGAAATCAATGATGCAATGGGCAAAGGAAAACTCATCGATGCAATTTTCGGGGAAAAATGCGAACCAAATTTAATCCAACCAACATTTATTATCGATTACCCGGTTGAAATGTCCCCCCTATGCAAAAAGCACCGTAACAACCCTGAATTTACCGAACGTTTCGAACTGATCGTGAACAGCAAAGAGCTCTGCAATGCTTACACAGAATTAAATGACCCGATCGACCAGGTCAACCGTTTTAAGGAACAATTAAAACTGAGTGAAAAAGGCGATGACGAAGCCATGTATATCGATTACGATTTCGTAAGGGCCCTGAATATGGTATGCCTCCGGCTTCCGGAATGGGAATTGGAATTGACAGGCTTGCCATGATAATGACCAACCAGTCTTCGATACAGGACGTGCTATTCTTCCCGCAAATGCGACCTGAGAAAAAAGCTCAGAAAGATGATGATGATTCTTACATTTCACTTGGCATTCCAAAAGAATGGATACCTATTTTGCAAAAGCTGGGTTTCACAAAAGTTGATACAATAAAGCAGGCCAGCGCCGGTAAACTGTTTAATGACCTCTGTGGCTATAACAAAAAGAATAAACTTGGCTTGGCAAATCCTTCAATAGAAGATGTTAAAAAGTGGGTTGTATAGAATATTAGCTTTTAGGTATTAGGTGTTGGGTGTTGGGTGTTGGGTAATAGACTGACAACTGAAACTTAATTTCTAACACCCATTTTTAGTTTTTCAACTATTTCATAAACTGCAGGACAAGTAAAAGTATTTTTAAAAGTCAATTCTAAAATCTGGCTGAATTTCCGCCTGTCAGTATGCGGGTAATCACAACATGCTTTAGGACGCTGAACATAAACAGTGCAATAATTTTCATTGTTAAGAAAAGGGCAGGGCATTGATTTGAACACATAATCTTTGTCTTCATCAATTTTTAAATATTTCGAAACAAAATCTGAAGGGCGGATTTTTAAAAACCTGGCAAGTTTCCCAATATCGCGATCAGTTATCCTGGGGCCAAGCGTGCGGCAGCAATTAGCACAATTCAGGCAATCGATATTTTCGAAAACTTCACTGTGAAGTTTCTGTATTTTCTCATCAAGTTTTTCAGGAGGTTTTTTCTTCCATTTTTTAAATAACAATTTTGTCGAAGGCAATGCTTTTTCCGCTTGTTTAATCAATTCACTACGATCCAAAATAAATAATTTAGTTTTTATTATTTCTCCACCAAACTATCCGGTTCAGCAATCTTTGGTAGACTGATAAATTAAGTTGCGAAAGGAACAAACCACAAACAACAACAAATATTCCCAAAACTTTAACAAAAGTGAACTGTTCATTTAATAAATAGAAAGCAAAGATTGAAGTCAGCACAGGAATTAAATTGGTAAACATATTGGCTTTGTTCACGCCAATGGCCTTTACTCCATATGCGTACAAAATAAAAGCGATTGAAGAAGCAAAGATCGAAAGGTTTAGAATTGGAATTAATGCTTTAACCGGAAACCCGGTTGAAAAAGTGTGCCAGTCGATAATAAAAAAGAAAGGTGCAAATAAAAATGCCCCGATTATATTTTGCAAAGCAACAATAGTTAGTGGCTCATAGTGTGGCGTTAATTTTTTCAGTGCAATAGCGTAACCAATTGCGGCAAATACAGCTAAAAACATGAGTAAAACACCTGTTGGCGATGCGGAAATATGCAGGTTTTTTTTAAGAATTACCATAGCGACTCCAAGGAAAGAAATAATTATCCCGGAAATATTAATCGCTGTTAATTTTTCTTCATAAAAGAATGATGTAATCATAGGTGTCAGAACAGGAATAGTCGCAATTATAACCGAAGCCGTGACCGATGAAATTAGTTTCATCCCAAAACTTTCCCCCATGAAATAGAGAAATGGTTCAAAGATTGCAGCAATTAAAAATAACTTAATATGATTTTTTTTAATATTTAATTTACCTGTTAACCAAGCAATTATAATAAGAATAAGACCAGAAAATAATAATCTCAGAAACACTGTTGCCATTGGCCCAAAAAATATATAGGCATCCTTATACCAAATAAATGACAGGCTCCAGAAAACCATGGAAAAAAATATACCAGTGTAAACCAGTGATAATTTTTTTGTTTCAACCTTCATAAAACTCATTTAATACCTTCAAAGATATGAATTGCCTTTAAAGAGTGTTAAATGTTTTCATTTTTATGTAACTTATTTTTCAAAGGCTACGTTAAAAATTGAACAAAGCACAATATTTTGAGAAACAACCAAACATTCTTTTTCTTATATTGCGGCGAAAATTATTTGTTAAAAAAGTAAAGATTTGAAATTTTATTTCCTTTTTAGCGTAATATGTTGTAACTTGTGCTTAACTGTTTGGTTAAACAATATTTAGTTAAATGTGTTATAGATTGAGGAGATAAGAATATTTAGGAAAAATTAAAATGAGACAATTAAAAATTACCAAATCTATCACAAACAGGGATAGCGAATCACTCGAAAAATACTTAAGTGAAATTGCTAAAGAGGAGATGATCACCGTTGAAGAAGAAGTTCAACTTGCACAACGCATAAAAAAAGGAGATCAGAAAGCGCTCGAGAGATTGGTAAAAGCAAACCTTAGATTCGTAGTTTCAGTTGCAAAACAATACCAGCACCAGGGCTTGA
>CAVSGB010000247.1:0-12042 GCA_963726845.1 uncultured Bacteroidota bacterium
ACTTGGAGGCCGCGTAAAAACATTGCATCCCAAAGTATTTGGAGGGATTTTATCGCGCCGGAATAATAAGTCTGACATCGAACAATTAAAGCAATACGAAATTCCTGAAATTGACCTTGTGATTGTTGATTTATATCCATTCGAAGTGGCTTCACAGGTTTTTGTTGGCTGATCATCAGGCAATAGTCGGAAAAAATAGATATTGGCCGGTATAACTTTAATCAGGGCTCCACCAAAGAATTTTCAGGATGTACTTGTTGTTGCTTCCCGTGCTCAATACAAGGACTCATGAGCATTCTTGACGAAAAAGAAGGCCGGACAACAATATCGGAAAGGAAAATGTTTGTTGCCGAAGCTTTCAATATTACCTCTCATTACGATACTGCCATTTTCAATTATTTCAATAAGGAATTCAATGCAAATGTTTTCAAAACAAAGCATTACTGTTAGCAAAGAATTGCGCTACGGCGAGAATCCCACCAGATTGGCATTTATTTTGGCGACCTGGACAAAATTTTTGATCAATTGTGCGGAAAGGAAATTTCTTACAATAACCTTGACATAAATGAGCGTTAATTTGATGGGGCGACTTCAACGAAACAACAATTGCAATCCTAAAACATAATAATGCCTGTGGCCTTCATCCCGGCCAAAGCCGATTGATGCCTGGCGTGATGCACTGGCAGCCGATCCTGTATCGGCTTATGGTGGAATAATTATTTCAAATGTTAATATTGATAAAGAAACTGCTTCAGATATTAATAAAATATTTTTTGAAGTTATTATAGCTCCATCTTTCGATAAAGATGCTTTAAAAATTCTTATGTCAAAAAAGATAGGATTATTTTCTCACAGAAGAAACCAAATTTCCTGCACACCAGTTCCGTTCCATATTAAATGGTGTGCTTTCTCAGGACAGGGATTTAAAGCTAATCAGAAGCGACATGGAGGTTGTGACAGTTAATACACCTGGCAAAGATGAAATTTCTCATATGGAATTTGCAAATAAAATTGTAAAGCATACTAAAAGTAATGCTATTGTTCTTGCGAAAAACAAACAGTTACTGGCAAGCGGTGTTGGACATACATCGAGGTAGATGCTCTGAAACAGGCGATAATGAAAGCAGGAAGTTTTATTTTGGTTTGAAAGGTGCAGTTTTGGCTTCTGATGCTTTTTTCCCATTTGCCGATTGTGTTGAAATTGCACACATGGCCGGAATCACAGCAATAATTCAACCTGGGGGGGTCAATACGGGATAACGACTCAATTGAATTTTGCAATCAAAATAATATGGCAATGGTATTTACCGGAATCAGGCATTTTAAACATTAATAAATAATGACAAATTACGAATTATTAGGAATAAATTTTATTTAATTGGTAATTGGTAATTGGTAATTGGTAATTTGTAATCTGTAATTTGTAATAAAAATATATATGGGTTTATTTTCGTTCTTAACACAAGAAATTGCTATTGATCTGGGCACAGCCAATACAATTATTATTCATAACGACAAAATAGTAGTAGATGAGCCATCGATAGTTGCAACCGACACAAAAACTGGTAAACTGATCGCTATTGGTGAAACTGCCAGACAAATGCATGGGAAGACCCATGAAAATATTAAAACTATCAGGCCGTTGAAAGATGGCGTAATTGCAGATTTTAATGCTGCAGAACAAATGATCCGTGGGATGATTAAACTGGTAAATAAAAAAAACCAGCTATTTAACCCGGCATTAAAAATGGTTGTAAGTATACCTTCAGGAAGTACCGATGTTGAAATGCGTGCGGTACGCGACTCGTGTGAACATGCTAATGGCCGTGAAGTTTATATGATTTATGAACCGATGGCTGCTGCTTTAGGTATAGGTCTCGATGTTGAAGCCCCTGAAGGTAACATGGTTGTCGATATTGGAGGTGGAACAACCGAGATTGCAGTAATCGCGTTGGGTGGAATTGTTTGCAACCAGTCAATCCGAATTGCAGGTGACGGTTTTACAGCCGATATACAAGCATATATGAGACATCAGCATAACATTAAAGTAGGCGAACGTACTGCAGAAGAAATTAAAATTGGCGTCGGTTCTGCACTTCCCGATCTGGACAATCCGCCAAACGATTATACTGTACGTGGGCCGAACCTTATGACTGCTATGCCTATAGAAATTCCAATTTCATATCAGGAAATTGCGCATTGCCTTGACAAATCACTTACCAAAATTGAAGCTGCTTTAATTTCAGTTTTAGAACAAACTCCGCCTGAACTTTATGCAGATATAGTGGTGAAAGGAATTTTCCTTACAGGTGGAGGGGCATTATTACGTGGCCTTGATAAAAGATTAAGCGATAAAATACAAATACCTTTTCACGTACCTGAGGATCCGTTACACGCCGTTGCACGCGGAACCGGAATTGCGCTGAAAAATATTGGACGTTTTTCGTTCCTTATGAGGTAGTTTTTAACAATTAAAATTCTATTTGAATGAGAAATTAATTGGTTTTGTGGGAAATTTGAGCAATTATTAAATAATATTTAAACGCTGACAAATAAAAGCCAATAGCTAAGACCCTTTCAAGGCATCGAATAATTTGAATCCGACAATATCAGATGAGGAACCTGCTGAGATTTATTGCTAAAAACCAGTTTATTTTTTTATTCCTGCTCATAGAAATATTGTCGATTTCATTAGTTATCCGCAGCAATAAATATCAACAGGCCAAATATGTAAATGCTGCGCAAAATATTACCGGATATATTTCTCAGAAGAAAAGCATAATCCTTCAGTATCTTTATTTAAAGGTGATAAATCAGCAACTCGTTTCTGAAAATCAGAATTTAAGAAACGAACTTGAATATTATAAACATAACAATCAGTTCAAGCCAGTTATTGTTGAAGATACAGCCAGCAAACAACATTATTCCTACATAATTTCAAAAGTCGTAAACAATACTGTTAACAAGCAATATAATTTTATTACCCTTGATAAAGGAAACGCTGATGGTGTGAAACCAGAGATGGCAGTTATATCTTCAAATGGAGTAGTTGGTATTGTAGAATCGGTAACTGAAAATTATTCCCTTGTAATTTCAGTTTTAAACAGGAATTTGAAAGTCAGTGCAAAACTTAAAAAGAATAATTATTTTGGATCGTTTGAATGGCCTGGTATAAATTATCGTAATGGACAATTAAACGAAATACCGTTGCATGTCATAATTAATGAAGGTGATACAATAGTAACGAGTGGATTTTCAGCAATTTTTCCTGAAGGAATTTTATTGGGTTATGTAACAGATTTTTCAGATCAGGGCGGAAATTTCTTTAAAATAAACATTCAGCTATCAAATGATTTCAAGAACCTGAATTATGTCTACATTGTTAATGATTACAGAAAATTAGAACAGCAAACTCTCGAATCAACCCAAAGACATGATTAAGCCATTACTCAATAATATTTTTGTCTTCCTGTTTGTCGGGTTTCTTACAGATTTCGCATTTAATAACATCCGGTTTAGCGGATTTGTAAGTCCTTACTTTTATGTAATCTTTATTTTGCTTATGCCATTTGAAACACCAGGTTGGATATTGCTTTTTACTTCTTTCTTCCTGGGTTTATATATCGATATTTTTACACAGACTTTGGGAATGCATGCTGCAGCCTGTACTTTTATGGCCTTTCTTCGACCCCAATTACTGAAAGCTTTTGCACCGCGCGATGGCTACGAACCTGGGACATTGCCGCGTATATATTACCTGGGGTTCACCTGGTTCCTTAAATATTCCCTTATTCTTATTGCTGCGCACCACTTTGTTCTTTTTTATGTCGAAATGTTTCGTTGGACTGACTTCTTCTATACATTTTTCAGGGTAATTTGCAGTACGATATTTTCAACTTTGATTATTATTCTAAGCCAATATTTTATTTTCAGGAAGTAATTATAAATTTTAATTTTAGTTCAATAAAATTAATGCATGAACCAGTATTCGACACGACAATATATAATTGGTGGAATTATAGTCCTGGTTTTTTTCATTTATATCATCCGTTTATTTTACATCCAGATAATCGATAAATCGTACAGAAACTCTGCTGAAAACAACTCTCAGCGAAATGTAATACAATATCCTTCACGAGGTCTTATTTACGACAGAAAAGGCCATTTGCTTGTTTGTAACGAAGCAGCTTATGACTTGATGATAAACCCTCAGGAATTAAAGGCTTTTGACACTTCGGAGTTTTGTAACATTCTAAATATCTCGAAAGAACAGGCATTTAAAGCAATACAAAAAGCCAAAAATTTTCGCATTATAAATCATCACCGTTTATGTACCAGCTGTCCGATGTGACGTATGCTTTGTTTCAGGAAAAAATGTACAAGTTCGGGTTTTTAATTCAACCACGAACCTTGCGCAGATATGTCAGTAAAATTGCAGCCCACTTTTGGTTACGTGGGAGAAGTAGATTCATCAGTAATAAGACGGGAAAGTTATTATCAGATTGGCGATTATATTGGCATGAGCGGCATAGAAAAGTTTTATGAAAAGGAATTACGGGAAAAAAAAGGTGTTACAAAATATCTTGTTGATGTTCATAACAAGGTAAAAGGCTCATTTCAAAGCGGGATGCTAATGATACCGCTTCGATTATCAAAGATTATTTCTACTTATTGATGCTGAACTTCAGGAATATGGTGAGAAATTAATGGCCAATTGCAGGGCCAGGATCGTCTTCCAATCGAACCTTCTTTCCGGCGAGTATTTTGGCTTTGGTTTCTTCTCCTACATATGATTCTCAATTGTTAGTTGGGCGGGTAAGGTCAAAAAATTACAGCGACCCCCCAGGATAACAGGCTTCCATTATATAACCGTGCCATAACGCCCAACAACATCCTGTGGCATGGCCTTTCCAAATTTGCTAAATGCTATGATTGGGCTTAAAGAAGGAGTTGTAACTCAGGAATCGCAATTTTACTGCTATCTGGGATATGCTACCTTAACGTCCCAATTGATAAATGTCATTGGAATCTCAACACCATTAGACATGCCCCATGGAATCCAGTGTCCTCCTCCAATGCTTATTTCGATAACGTTTTTAGAAGAATATCCAAAACCCTTTATATTCAAGACACCGGAAGCATTCGATGCCTGGAGAAATTATATTTTGTCTTTTGGGTTTGGTGAAAAATTAAATTCGGATTTTACCAATGAGCTTGCAGGAAATATCCCGTCATCAAAATATTATGATAAAATTTATGGTAAAAATGGCTGGAAATCTTTAACAGTTATTTCGCTCGCAATCGGACAAGGTGAATTAGGCGTAACACCGCTTCATCTGGCAAACTTCGCTGCTACTATTGCAAACCGGGGATTTTATTATGTACCACACACTGTCAAAAAAATTGAAGGCCTGGACACTATCGAGGGCCGGTTTACCCAGCAACATTTTACTGCATTCGATTCAACGTATTTTAATGTTGTTGTACATGGGATGGAACTGGCCGTAAACGGGCCTAATGGAGGCACAGCCAACGGGGCTGCTGTGCCGGGAATAATTGTTTGCGGAAAAACAGGTACAGCTCAAAATGCAGGTGTTGAAGACCATTCAATTTTTATTGCATTTGCCCCAAAAGATAATCCTAAAATTGCACTTTCAGTGTATGTTGAAAATGGCGGATTCGGGCCAATTTTGCAGTCCCGGTGGCAAGCCTGATGATTGAAAAATATTTAAAAGACACAATCAGCAGGGCATGGCTGGAAGATTATGTAAAAAGCTACAAAATTAATTATGTAGAAAAGAAGTGAAAAGAACCTTTAACATTTGGGCCGATCTTGATTGGATTACCGTTTTACTATACCTGACACTTGTTATTATAGGATGGTTTAATATTTATGCAGCTGTTTATTCTGAACATCATTCCAGTATATTGGATATTGATATGAGATATGGAAAGCAAATGATTTGGATCATTTGCTTTCCATATCTCATATCAATATCCAATATACTGGAATGATGTTCAGAATAAACAGCTGCATAAATATTAAACCATCCTATAATAACAAGTGTCAGGTATAGTAAAACAGTAATCCAATCAAGATCGGCCCAAATGTTAAAGGTTCTTTTCACTTCTTTTCTACATAATTAATTTTGTAGCTTTTTACATAATCTTCCAGCCATGCCCTGCTGATTGTGTCTTTTAAATATTTTTCAATCATCAGGCTTGCCACCGGGACTGCAAAATTGGCCCCGAATCCGCCATTTTCAACATACACTGAAAGTGCAATTTTAGGATTATCTTTTGGGGCAAATGCAATAAAAATTGAATGGTTTTCAACACCTGCATTTTGAGCTGTACCTGTTTTTCCGCAAACAATTATTCCCGGCACAGCAGCCCCGTTGGCTGTGCCTCCATTAGGCCCGTTTACGGCCAGTTCCATCCCATGTACAACAACATTAAAATACGTTGAATCGAATGCAGTAAAATGTTGCTGGGTAAACCGGCCCTCAATAGTGTCCAGGCCTTCAATTTTTTTGACAGTGTGTGGTACATAATAAAATCCCCGGTTTGCAATAGTAGCAGCGAAGTTTGCCAGATGAAGCGGTGTTACGCCTAATTCACCTTGTCCGATTGCGAGCGAAATAACTGTTAAAGATTTCCAGCCATTTTTACCATAAATTTTATCATAATATTTTGATGACGGGATATTTCCTGCAAGCTCATTGGTAAAATCCGAATTTAATTTTTTACCAAACCCAAAAGACAAAATATAATTTCTCCAGGCATCGAATGCTTCCGATTGTCTTGAATATAAAGGGTTTTCGATAATTCTTCTAAAAACGTTATCGAAATAAGCATTGCAGGAGTATTGGATTCCATGGGGCATGTCTAATGGTGTTGGATGCGGATGACATTTAACATGGATTAGTGCAGTATATCCCAGATAGCAGTAAAATTGCGATTCCTGAGTTACAACTCCTTCTTTAAGCCCAATCATAGCATTTAGCAATTTAAAAGGTGATCCCGGCGGATATTTGGGCATTATGGCACGGTTATATAATGGAAGCCTGTTATCCTGCTTGAGTTCGCTGTAATTTTTTGACCTTACCCGGCCAACTAACAATTGAGGATCGTATGTAGGAGAAGAAACCAAAGCCAATACTTCGCCGGAAGAAGGTTCGATTGCAACAATGCTGCCCCTGCAATTGGCCATTAATTTCTCGCCATATTCCTGAAGTTCAGCATCAATAGTAGAAATAATATTTTTACCAATAATCGAAGCAGTATCGTACATCCCGCTTTGAAATGAGCCTTTTACCTTGTTATGAACATCAACAAGATATTTTGTAACACCTTTTTTTCCCCGTAATTCCTTTTCATAAAACTTTTCTATGCCGCTCATGCCAATATAATCGCCAATCTGATAATAACTTTCCCGTCTTATTACTGATGAATCTACTTCTCCCACGTAACCAAACAAGTGGGCTGCAATTTTACTGACATATCTGCGCAAGGTTCGTGGTTGGACATAAAAACCCGGGAACTTGTACATTTTTTCCTGAAACAAAGCATACGTCACATCGGACACCTGGTACATAAACGGCGATGATTTATAATGCGAAAAATTTTTGGCTTTTTGTATTCCTTCAAATGCCTGTTCTTTCGAGATATTTAGAATGTTACAAAACTCCGAAGTGTCAAAAGCCTTTAATTCCTGAGGGTTTATCATCAAGTCATAAGCTGCTTCGTTACAAACAAGCAAATGGCCTTTTCTGTCGTAAATAAACCTCGTGAAGGATATTGTATTACATTTCGCTGAGAGTTGTTTTCAGCAGAGTTTCTGTACGATTTATCGATTATCTGGATGTAAAATAAACGGATGATATAAATGAAAAAAACCAGGACTATAATTCCACCAATTATATATTGTCGTGTCGAATACTGGTTCATGCATTAATTTTATTGAACTAAAATTAAAATTTATAATTACTTCCTGAAAATAAAATATTGGCTAGAATAATAATCAAAGTTGAAAATATCGTACTGCAAATTACCCTGAAAAATGTATAGAAGAAGTCAGTCCAACGAAACATTTCGACATAAAAAAGAACAAAGTGGTGCGCAGCAATAAGAATAAGGGAATATTTAAGGAACCAGGTGAACCCCAGGTAATATATACGCGGCAATGTCCCAGGTTCGTAGCCATCGCGCGGTGCAAAAGCTTTCAGTAATTGGGGTCGAAGAAAGGCCATAAAAGTACAGGCTGCAGCATGCATTCCCAAAGTCTGTGTAAAAATATCGATATATAAACCCAGGAAGAAAGAAGTAAAAAGCAATATCCAACCTGGTGTTTCAAATGGCATAAGCAAAATAAAGATTACATAAAAGTAAGGACTTACAAATCCGCTAAACCGGATGTTATTAAATGCGAATATCTTAGAAACCCGACAAACAGGAAGACAAAAATATTATTGAGTAATGGCTTAATCATGTCTTTGGGTTGATTCGAGAGTTTGCTGTTCTAATTTTCTGTAATCATTAACAATGTAGACATAATTCAGGTTCTTGAAATCATTTGATAGCTGAATGTTTATTTTAAAGAAGTTTCCGCCCTGATCTGAAAAATCTGTTACATAACCCAATAAAATTCCTTCAGGAAAAATTGCTGAAAATCCACTCGTTACTATTGTATCACCTTCATTAATTATGACATGCAACGGTATTTCGTTTAATTGTCCATTACGATAATTTATACCAGGCCATTCAAACGATCCAAAATAATTATTCTTTTTAAGTTTTGCACTGACTTTCAAATTCCTGTTTAAAACTGAAATTACAAGGGAATAATTTTCAGTTACCGATTTACAATACCAACTACTCCATTTGAAGATATAACTGCCATCTCTGGTTTCACACCATCAGCGTTTCCTTTATCAAGGGTAATAAAATTATATTGCTTGTTAACAGTATTGTTTACGACTTTTGAAATTATGTAGGAATAATGTTGTTTGCTGGCTGTATCTTCAACAATAACTGGCTTGAACTGATTGTTATGTTTATAATATTCAAGTTCGTTTCTTAAATTCTGATTTTCAGAAACGAGTTGCTGATTTATCACCTTTAAATAAAGATACTGAAGGATTATGCTTTTCTTCTGAGAAATATATCCGGTAATATTTTGCGCAGCATTTACATATTTGGCCTGTTGATATTTATTGCTGCGGATAACTAATGAAATCGACAATATTTCTATGAGCAGGAATAAAAAAATAAACTGGTTTTTAGCAATAAATCTCAGCAGGTTCCTCATCTGATATTGTCGGATTCAAATTATTCGATGCCTTGAAAGGGTCTTAGCTATTGGCTTTTATTTGTCAGCGTTTAAATATTATTTAATAATTGCTCAAATTTCCCACAAAACCAATTAATTTCTCATTCAAATAGAATTTTAATTGTTAAAAACTACCTCATAAGGAACGAAAAACGTCCAATATTTTTCAGCGCAATTCCGGTTCCGCGTGCAACGGCGTGTAACGGATCCTCAGGTACGTGAAAAGGTATTTGTATTTTATCGCTTAATCTTTTATCAAGGCCACGTAATAATGCCCCTCCACCTGTAAGGAAAATTCCTTTCACCACTATATCTGCATAAAGTTCAGGCGGAGTTTGTTCTAAAACTGAAATTAAAGCAGCTTCAATTTTGGTAAGTGATTTGTCAAGGCAATGCGCAATTTCCTGATATGAAATTGGAATTTCTATAGGCATAGCAGTCATAAGGTTGGCGCACGTACAGTATAATCGTTTGGCGGATTGTCCAGATCGGGAAGTGCAGAACCGACGCCAATTTTAATTTCTTCTGCAGTACGTCTCGCCTACTTTAATGTTATGCTGATGTCTCATATATGCTTGTATATCGGCTGTAAAACCGTCACCTGCAATTCGGATTGACTGGTTGCAAACAATTCCACCCAACGCGATTACTGCAATCTCGGTTGTTCCACCTCCAATATCGACAACCATGTCACCTTCAGGGGCTTCAACATCGAGAACCTACCTAAAGCAGCAGCCATCGGTTCATAAATCATATAAACTTCACGGCCATTAGCATGTTCACACGAGTCGCGTACCGCACGCATTTCAACATGGTACTTCCTGAAGGTATACTTACAACCATTTTTAATGCCGGGTTAAATAGCTGGTTTTTTTTATTTACCAGTTTAATCATCCCACGGATCATTTGTTCTGCAGCATTAAAATCTGCAATTACGCCATCTTTCAACGGCCTGATAGTTTTAATATTTTCATGGGTTTTCCCATGCATTTGTCTGGCAGTTTCACCAATAGCGATCAGTTTACCAGTTTTTGTGTCGGTTGCAACTATCGATGGCTCATCTACTACTATTTTGTCGTTATGAATAATAATTGTATTGGCGGTGCCCAGATCAATAGCAATTTCTTGTGTTAAGAACGAAAATAAACCCATATATATTTTTATTACAAATTACAGATTACAAATTACCAATTACCAATTACCAATTACCAATTAAATAAAATTTATTCCTAATAATTCGTAATTTGTCATTATTTATTAATGTTTAAAATGCCTGATTCCGGTAAATACCATTGCCATATTATTTTGATTGCAAAATTCAATTGAGTCGTTATCCCGTATTGACCCCCCAGGTTGAATTATTGCTGTGATTCCGGCCATGTGTGCAATTTCAACACAATCGGCAAATGGGAAAAAAGCATCAGAAGCCAAAACTGCACCTTTCAAACCAAAACCAAAACTTCCTGCTTTCATTATCGCCTGTTTCAGAGCATCTACCCTGGATGTCTGTCCAACACCGCTTGCCAGTAACTGTTTGTTTTTCGCAAGAACAATAGCATTACTTTTAGTATGCTTTACAATTTTATTTGCAAATTCCATATCAGAAATTTCATCTTTGCCAGGTGTATTAACTGTCACAACCTCCATGTCGCTTTCTGATTCAGTTTTTAAATCCCTGTCCTGAGAAAGCACACCATTTAATATGGAACGGAACTGGTGTGCAGGAAATTTGGTTTCTTTCTGAACCAAAATAATCCTATTCTTTTTTGACATAAGAATTTTTAAAGCATCTTTATCGAAAGATGGAGCTATAATAACTTCAAAAAATATTTTATTAATATCTGAAGCAGTTTCTTTATCAATATTAACATTTGAAATAATTATTCCACCATAAGCCGATACAGGATCGGCTGCCAGTGCATCACGCCAGGCATCAATCGGCTTTGGCCGGGATGCAAGGCCACAGGCATTATTATGTTTTAGGATTGCAATTGTTGTTTCGTTGAAGTCGCCCATCAAATTAACTGCTGCATTTATGTCAAGAAGGTTATTGTAAGAAATTTCCTTTCCGCACAATTGATCAAAAATTTTGTCCAGGTCGCCAAAATAAATGCCAATCTGGTGGGGATTCTCGCCGTAGCGCAATTCTTTGCTAACAGTAATGCTTTGTTTGAAAACATTTGCATTGAATTCCTTATTGAAATAATTGAAAATGGCAGTATCGTAATGAGAGGTAATATTGAAAGCTTCGGCAGCAAACATTTTCCTTTCCGATATTGTTGTCTGGCCTTCTTTTTCGTCAAGAAGTGTCATGAGATCAGTATATTGAGCACGGGAAGCAACAACAAGTACATCCTGAAAATTCTTTGCTGCAGCCCTGATTAAAGTTATACCGCCAATATCTATTTTTTCGACTATTGCCTGATGATCGGCCCCGTAAGCTAAAGTTTCTTCGAATGGATATAAATCAACAATCACAAGGTCAATTTCAGGAATTTCGTATTGCTTTAATTGTTCGATGTCAGACTTATTATTCCGGCGCGATAAAATCCCTCCAAATACTTTGGGATGCAATGTTTTTACGCGGCCTCCAAGTATCGAGGGATAACCTGTCAGATCTTCAACAGGAATAACTTTTATTCCCATCTTTTCAATATACTCCTGCGTTCCACCTGTGGAATAGCAATACGTAACTGGTTGAGCCATAATAA